>JAFQBZ010000158.1 GCA_017399515.1 Clostridia bacterium
CATTCGTGAGGTTTTTGAAGAAACAGGTGCAGAAATCATTCCAATTAAAATTGTTGGTAAATATTATCACACATCAAAAAATTTTAATTATGACGGAATCACTTTTGATTCTGACAGGGTTGAATATTTCTATTTTTGCAGATTTAAGTCATTTAAAGAAAAAAACCTAGGCATTCAAGGTGAATTTGATGCAGGTGATATTCAAATTGAATTTTTAGATTATGAAGATGCAATTTCAGCCAGACTTTTAAAAAGAGATAAGTCGATGATTGAAAGGGCAATGAATGAATTTTTATTATATAAAGCCGATGAATATGATGAGCCTATTAATGTGGCTACATATAAAACTAAAAAATTTAAAAAGTTCAATAAAAAACACTAACAAATTATGTTAGTGTTTTTTTGTTTTATTTATTTTCGTTTTCAATGTATTTTGAACCATCATTTCCAATATTTTTCTTTTTAAATCTTAATATCAAAATTAATAATCCTACATTAATTGCAATGAGCACACAACCAATAATTTGCAAGGTTGTCCAACTGTCAGAACCGATTGAATCAGTTAAAATATAACCTGTGAATTCATTACCATATTCATCGTTGAATGTTATAGAAGTGTAGCCGGTTTCAGTGTTCCTTGACCCATTTATCCTTATTCTATAACCTTTATTAAGAGTGCAAATGATTGGGCTTGAATCACTTGAATTTAGGTAAATATTAGTATTATCACTTTTTATTGAAGCATTTGTAATAACAAAATTGTTTAAATTGCTAGGCTTGATTATTCTGTCATATTCAATATAACCAATTTCTTCATTATTAACTCTTACTTTCAACATAATTTTTTCATTTGACTTATATTTGCAAATTGCGTCAATAAGTTCAACTTTTGAATTATCTTTAATTGTTGAAATTATTCTTGAACTTAATGTATCAGTTATTCCAAACTCTTCAATGGTTGTTGGAAGGGAATATAAATTTGTATTAGGTTGAACTCTAAACACTTTATATTCGTAATTATCAACAGAAATCTCATCTTTTAAAGTCAAATCTTCACTTTTAACGAAGCCTTTGATGTTTTTATCTTCAGTTGTAATCATACAGTATTCAAAACCATTAATGATTGAATTTTCGCCTGAAATTTTACCCTTGCCAATAATAATAATATCTTTTACTTCTTCTAAGTCAACATTATTTTCATTATTTAAAGCCCATGGGGTTGTTGTTAATAATTTTGTTGATTTATTTGTGATTGCATATTTAAAACCATCTTCATCATAATATTCGTAAGCAATACTTGGATTTTTTATGTAAGGGAAAGGAGTTGTATCAAAATAAACTCCATTTTCAGTATTGTATGAAATTGTGGTATAAACAATTTGTTGCTCATCTTTTAATGGATATAATAAGCAACTGTTTGCTGTTGTGATATATTCATATCCATTAGTAACAATGCTTAATTTTGATTCAAATTTCTTATCTTCATCTGTAACATCAATAGCATAACTGTATAATTTTGAATATGTTGAAACAATTGTTTGGCCATTATCTTCAGTTGTGTTATATGTTATCAAAAACATAAGTTCATTGTTAACAGTAATTTTATTAACATCAACAAGTTTAATATTTTGACTTGTTGTTTCTAAATTTTGTGAAAGGGAACTTTTTGATGTGTCAATATTAATATTTTCTTCCGCTGTTATTTTTTCAATAACAGTTCCAAAGAAGTATATTGTTTTATCAAATGTTAAAACTAAATAGATATCATTTTCATTTGTTCCCGCTGATTCAATAGTGGTTAGTTTGAATAATGAACTTAAAATAGCCTCATCAATTTGAATTAAACATTTATTTGTAATTTCTAACGATGTTTTATTTAATGTTAAAATAACAGGTAAAATTGAGTCTTCGTTTGTGTCTGGAGTTAAAGAAATTAAATAATTATCATCAACTTCACAAATTGAAATATCTTTATATTTCAAATCAACATTTTCAATTGTTAAAGTTTTTTCAATTGAAAAATCTGATAAATCAATTAATGTAAGTTTTAAAGTTTCAGTTTGATCGATTGATGTTTTTGATAAAACAAAAATATATTCACCAAAATAGTCAATATCAATAACAACACCCAAATCTTGAACTGATAAAGTGTCTTCTTCAAGACCAGAATTAATTGTGTATTTCTTAACTTTATTGTCATATTCATCAAAGAAATATACTTTGTCGTGATAAATAATTGAATAAGTAGGTGAGTGAATAAATGTGCTTCTTGCGCCTAGTGTTCTTTGATTTCCTTCAGGAATAACACTTGCAGCAAAAGAAGTGTTGTTATTTACAAATTTTGGCATAAAAGGAATTGCACACATAAACAGCGCAATTATAAAACAGAATATTCTTTTTGATAAAAATTTAGAGTTTCTCATATTTTTATTATAACACTTTTGAGGATTATTACAAATAAATAACATAAAAAAAATAAAAAACCAATTATAAAATTGGTTTTTTATTTTGGATTTATTAACTTATAAAATTATATGTTAATTTTAATGTCCTAATGCAGTATATGATTCAGTAACAGGTGGTAAGTTTTCTTCGATTTCAGACATATAGTCTGTTCGAGTCATACTATTACTGTTAGAGAATACTCTATCATC
>JAFQBZ010000159.1 GCA_017399515.1 Clostridia bacterium
AGTAAACCCGGCTTTATGCAGCGAAATGGTATCCATATACCCTTCCACAACAATAACATAAGGAATTGGACCATTTTGTCTTTGTTTTTTTAAGTAATTTATAGCATAAAGAGTATTTCTTTTATTAAAAAGTTCAGTTTCTGCAGTGTTTAAATATTTTGCAAAGTTTGGATTCGCTTCAAGTGTTCTGCCACCAAAAGCGATAACATTTCCATAAATATCAATAATTGGAAAGATTACACGATTTGCAACTGGGTCATAAACCCTGCCATCTTTTTGTTTTACAACACCAACAGCAAGCATTTCCTCTTCGGTGTAGCCCTTTGACTTTAAATAATCTGGCAAATCGTTATATCCATCAGCAAAACCAATTCCAAATCTTGTTCCAACAGCGCCATCAAGTTGTCTTTTTTTCATATATTCAAGAGCCTGTTTTGCTGAAGGTTTTGAAAGGTTGTCATGATAATGTTTTGCCGTTTCTTTCATAAGAGAAATAAGCCTATCTTTTCTCTTTTTAGCAATGGCAATATCTGTTCCGTTTCCTGAATTTTCAAAACTTTCAGGAACTTCCATATTTGCCCATGAGGCAAGTGTTTTTATGGCTTCAACAAATGTTTGCGATTCAATTTGCATAACAAATTTAATAACATCACCGCCAACATGGCAACCATAACAATAAAACATATTGTCAATGTCATTAATGCAAAGTGAAGGTGTTTTTTCACCGTGAAATGGACATCTACACCAATAATAACGCCCCTTTCGTTCTAAAGAAACATACTTTGACACAATGCTAACGATATCGTTTTTTTGCTTCAGTTCTTGTTTGAAATCTTCTAAAGAATGTTTTTCCAAAACTGACTCCTTGTATAATTTTTATAAAATTGCATATACTAATATATTTCGATTAAATTTTCAAATTCCCTTCAACAAAAAAAATAAAGTATGCAAAATCGCATACTTTATAAATTTTATATATAATTTTTCAAACATTATACAGCAAAGTTTGGATAAATTGTTTCCAAATCAACAACAAGTTTGTTATCTGCATCAATTAAATAATATTTGTAAGTTGTTGGTTCTACTCCAAATGGATCTGCATTTTCAACAATTGCAAAATAATTTCCAGACAAACCTGAGTAATCAATAACAATATTAAATGGATCAGGTTCAATTTCATACTTATCTGCTGGAAGGAATTTATAAATTGAAGCATTTGAATTTGAAGAAACTGTTGTTATTGTTGAATCTCCAAATAAATAACCGCGTTTTGGAGCCTTTTCTTCGATACCAAATTTAGTTGCCAAATCTACAACTGCTGAAGATTTTGACATATAAACAAAATATGGCACATAATTTGAGTTAAACGCTGAATTATAAACAAGTTCAACAGTTGCAGGAATAGCAAACAAACCACCACTTCTATCAGCAACATATGCAATAAGTGTTGATTTTACACCTAATTTAAGTTCATAAAGGGCTGAGTAACTAATAGTCACACCATCAACTTCACCATCTGAGAAATTCTCAAGAGTTCCTTTATCAACTGCATATTTTTCATTTAAAGCATCAACTGAAATGTTTGTTACTTTAGATTTATAGAAAGCATATTTATTGATATATTCAACATTTTTAGAAATTACAACTGATGTAATATTTTGATTTGTAGCAAAAATATCAGCAGCAATGTGAGTCACATCATCACCAACAACAAATTCACCTGTTACAGAACTTGAAATATAAACAAGAGTTCCATTAACAACCATTGAATTAAGTGACTCTTCTGTTAAATACTCTTCAATATCTGCATACCATTTAGTTCCTGCAAGAGTTGCAATGTTAAGTTTATCACCAACTAATGCTGACGAGAAAGTAATATTTTCAAGACTAGAACAACCATAGAATGCATTATTTTCAATTACAGCAATTTGATTATTCATAACAAGTGTTTCGAGTGCTGAATAGCCTGAAAAATAGTTAGAATAAATTTTTGTAATACCTGTTCCCTTAAATGTTACACTCTTTAAAGTTGAAGACAAATTACCAAATTTTGTTGAGAATGAGAAATCTGAAACAGCACCATTATAGAACATATTTGAAATGGTCATATTGACAACATTTGAACCGGCAAAAACTTCAGTTCCATATGAAACAATAGCCTCAGGAATCTCGACATTTTCAAGTTTTTCGCAATTTGCAAACGCTTTATTTGCAACTTCTGTTATTGAAGAATTTTTCAAAAATTCAAGATTTTCTAATGAGTCACAACCTTCAAATGCTGACTCGTTGATTTTTGTCATTGTTGTTGACAAATCAATGTTTTTAAGTTTAGCACAATTATAGAACATAGTGCTTGAAATAAGATTAATATTATTGTTTGTAATTGCAGAAAAATCAACTGTTTCAAGTTCTGTGCATCCATAGAATGTTCCAGGTGAAATTTCGGCTAATTTATTTGAAAATACTGCAGTTTTAACTTTTGAACC
>JAFQBZ010000160.1 GCA_017399515.1 Clostridia bacterium
AATAACCGTGCCGGTTCTGCTAATTTCAAAGAACGCAATTTCTTTTTCTTTCAAAAGTTTTGCGTTTCCAACAAGAACTTCTTGCATAAAAATGCTTGCACTAACACCTTTTCCTGCGATTTCAGTATAGTCACTTATCCATGCAGTATTGATGTCTTTCTTTGTTTTTTCTTTATAAAATCTAACAACCGAATTTGCAATTCTGTGATTTGAGAAAGATTCAGCATAAGCAATGGTTTCTAAAACTTCATCTTCACTGTGACCGTTGAGTGCCACAATTTCAGTCACTTCAAAGTCACCACTTGTAAGCGTTCCGGTTTTGTCAAAAATGACAGCATTTGCTCTTGCAAGCGCTTCAATGTAATTTGCCCCCTTAACCAAAACACCAATCCTTGCAAATGAACCGATGCCTGCAAAATAAGTGAGAGGCACTGAAATAACAAGTGCACAAGGGCAAGACACAACCAAGAAACTCAAGGCTCTGTAAGCATAAGTCACAAAGTTTGAGTATCCGCTAAATATTGGTGGAATAAACATAATTATAAGTGCAAGCACCATAACAGTTGGAGTGTACCACCTTGAAAACTTTGAAATAAACTTTTCAGATTTTGCTTTTGTTTCGGTTGCCTTTTCAACCATATCAACAATTTTTGAAACAGTGCTATCTTTCTCAAGTTTAGTAACTTCCACAAGAAGCACTCCAGCACCATTGATTGAACCAGACAAAACCTCATCATTCACTTGAACAATTCTCTCTTTTGTTTCACCTGTCAAGGCTGACATATTAAGGTTTGATGTGCCATCTAAAACAATGCCATCAAGAGGAATTCTTTCCCCTGGCTTAACTCTTATCAAATCACCAACAGAAACTTCTGCAAGTGTAACTTTTTGTTCTTCATCACCTTGAACAAGGTTTGCATAAGGCTGCTTAATTTCAAGAAGTGATTTTATTGTTTTTCTTGATTTTGAAACGGCAAGTTCTTCTAAAATCTCTCCTATTCCAAAAAGAAGCATAACCGCAATTGCTTCAATGAACTCTTGAATAACAAACGCACCAAGAGATGCCACCGCCATTAAAAAGTTTTCATCAAACACCTTGCCTTTTAAAATGTTCTTACCCGCCTTGATTAAAACCTTATAAGACACAAGCACATAATCAAGTGCAAAAATTACAACTTTAAGCCAAAACACAGGAATAAACAAATTCAAAATTAAAACAACTGAGGCAACAGAAAGTTTGATTATATTAAATTTTCGTTCTCTTTTTTCTTTTTCAATAATATCTTCATCGCTGATATATTCTGCAATTTCAATTGAATGGTCAAAATCATTGATTGCCATTTTAACTTCAGTTAGCACTTCTGCTTGATTTTCTCTTTCTATTTCAAGTTTTAAAACTTTTGTTACAAAACTAATTTCAGCAGTCACACCAACTATTGCGTTTAATTTTTGTTCTAACGCCAATGCACAACCAGCACAATGAATTTTTAAGAGTTTGAATTTATACTGCATAAACTCTCCTTTATTTATGATATGGAAGCCCTGCGATTATTGCAAAAGCACGATAAATTTGTTCTGCAAGCACCACACGGAACAATTGATGAGGATATGTGATTTTGCCAAAAGATAAAACAAGTTTTGAAGCCTTAATCACATCATTTGAAAGCCCATTTGAGCCACCAATAACAAAAGAAATTTCACTCACCCCTGAAACTTGATTAGTCTTTATAAATTCAGCAATTTCAGGGCTTTCAAGCATTTTTCCTCTTGCATCAAGTGACACAATTACACCAGAGCATTTTTCTAAAATAAGTTTACCTTCTGCTTCCGATTTTTTGTCTAAATTGTCAATTTTAGATGCTTCATCAACCTCAATGATGTTAAATGAACAAAATCTCGACAATCGTTTTGCATACTCTGCAATCGCATCAGTGAAATACTTTTCTTTAATTTTTCCTACACAAACAATATTAACTTTCATACTAATAATATAATATATTCAAAGGATAATTGCAATTATTTATCAAATTTTAAGCACATAAAAACCTTACCGCCGTGAAACTGCCCCTTGTTTCACTTCCAAACTATATGTTTGCAGAAATAACTTCTGCAGACATATAGTTAACGGTAAGGTCATATTTTAAATGTGGTTTAAAATTTTCAGTGTCAGTCACAACATACACAAATTCAAGTTCAAAACTGTCACATTCACCAGCCGAAATCACTTTTGACGATGTTTCTTCTTTGCACTCTAATTTATAAAATGAAGCATATTCACCAATATCATAACTTCCTTCAAACGCTGAGGTGTGAATAGTTTTTGAAGAATCAGTTTCATTATTCACAAACACCTTCAAATTCAATGTGAACATTGTGATTTCACCAACAATCTTTTTTGTTTTTGAAACTGTTTGTTCGTTTATAAAAAATTCAACAGTTGATGCATTTTCAAGAGTTTGATTGTTGTCATTAGATGGTTTTGAAATATCAGTCGAACCAGCATTTGTTTCATAGTTTTTGTTGACATGAACAGAACTGCCACTTGGGTCACCACTAAATTTTATTGTTGGAACAATAATAATTGCACAAATTATTATCATTGAAATAGACATAATTAAAACTTTAAAAGCAAATGATAATTTTTCTTTTTTCATTAGTAAAACCTCTCTAGTAAATTATTGTGAATGTTGTGTTTTTTTGCTAAATACTAAAAAAACAACAACCCAAAAATAATATCACAAAGAGCATAAAATAGTCAAAATTTTTAAATGATTTTTTTAATTTTGTATACCTAATGTCAAAAGGCAAATTTGTCAAGCAATTTGAATAAAAAAAGACAGATTTTTATGCAATCTGTCTTTTATTTCTCCGTTATTCAGCGATATATTTTGAAACTAAAGAAACAAATCTTTCCATATCTTCAATTTCAATGCCTTCAATGAGTTTTGCTTCATCTAAAAGCACAAGTGCAATGTCTTTTGCTGCATCTTTGTCAGTTTCAAACAATGATTTAACTTTTTGATAAATCTTGTGTTCAGCATTAATTTCAAGAATCTTCTTTGCTCTAACATCTTGTGCACCATCAGTTTTTGGCATTGCTTTGAACACTTTTTCCATTTCAAGTGAAACTTCGCCTTCTGTTGATAAACACACAGGGTGAGTTCCAAGTTTTTTAGAAAGTTTAACATCAAAAACTTCACCTTCAAGTGCAGTTTTAATAAACTCTAAAACTGGCTTATCTTCTTCAAGTGTTTCTTCAGTTGCACTTTCAATTCCAGTGTTTCCATCAGTAACATTCTTGAATTCTTTGCCATCATATTGAGCAACATATTTAATTGCAAACTCGTCAACATTATCAGTCATGCACAAAACATCATAGCCTGAATTTAAAATCTTTTCAGTTTGTGGCATTTTCTTAACTGACAAAAGTGAACTGCCTGTTGCGTAGTATATATATTTTTGACCTTCAGGCATTGCAGCAACATAATCTTTAAAAGTGATAAGTTTATCTTGTTTTGCAGAATAGAACATAACAAGGTCTTGAAGTTTGTCTTTATCCATTCCCCAATTGTTATAAATTCCCACTTTAAGTTGCAAACCAAAGTTGTTATAAAACTCTTCATAGCGTGGTCTGTCATTTTCAAGCATATCTTGAAGTTCTTTTCTAATTTGCTTTTCAATGTTTGAGGCAATTTTTCTAAGCCCTCTATCTTGTTGAACGGTTTCACGTGAAATGTTAAGTGAAAGTTCACAGTCAACCAAACCTTGAATGAATCCAAAATATTCAGGAATAAGGTCTCTGCACTTATCCATGATAAGCACGCCATTTGAATAAAGTTTTAAGCCTCTTTCAAAATATTTTGAGAAATATGCTTCAGGACATTTTTTTGGAATGTAAATAAGCGCTTTATAATCAATCAAACCTTCAACTTGATAATGCATATGCATAAATGGGTCTTGGAAGTCATAGAACATATCTTTATAGAACTTGTTATAGTCTTCATCAGAAAGGTCTGCTTTTGACTTTCTCCACATAGGAATCATTGAGTTGATTGTTTCCCACTCTTTGATTGTTTTAATTTTTTTGCCTTCACCATCAACAGAATCATCTGGTGCAGGAACTTCGTTTTCAATTTTGATTGGATAACGAATATAGTCACTGTAACGCTTGATAAGTTCACGAAGTTTGTAATATTCAAGATATTCAGTGTATCTTTCATCTTCGGTGTCAGCCTTAATGTAAATTCTTATCTCAGTTCCATTAGTTTCTTTTTTTGCAGGTTTAACTTCATAGCCTTCAGCACCAGCACTCACCCACATATTAGCCTCAGTTGAACCATATGCCTTTGACAACACTTCAACTTTTTCGCCAATCATAAACACTGAATAGAAACCAACACCAAATTGACCAATAATGTCAATATCTTCTTTCTTTGCATTGTCGTTTTTAAATGCAAGCGAACCACTTTTTGCAATAGTTCCAAGATTGTTTTCAAGTTCTTCAGCAGTCATACCAATTCCGTTATCAGAAATTGTTAAAATTCGATTTTCTTTATCTGCTGAAATTTTTATTTCAAAATCACCACGATTAAGCCCAATATTTTCAGACAAACTTTTATAATAAAGTTTATCAATTGCGTCTGAACCGTTCGAAATAAGTTCTCTTAAAAAGATTTCTTTGTTGGTATAAATTGAGTTAATCATTAAATCTAAAATTCTTTTTGATTCAGTTTTAAAATTCTTCATAAATGCTCCTATAATCAAAGTTTAATTTTAGCACTCTTTATGTGCAACTGCTAACACTATAATACCAAAAAAAAATATTGTCAACTAACTAGTGACAATATTTTGTAACATTTAACTTTCATTTTTATAAATTTGTCTAAAATTGTTTAAGGTCTTCTTTGTTTAACTTTTTGCCAACAGCAACAACATTAAACATTTCTTCATTTGCAATCGCTTTTGCAAACTCATTAACATCTTCAAGTGAAACATTTTCAATTTGAGCCTTTCTCTCTTCAAGGGTTTTGCATCTTTCAAACAAATGCATCATTGAACCATTTGCTTCAGCAATGTCTGCATTTGTTTCAGTGCTATATTCAAGCACAGATTTTTTCAAGTTTTTAACTCTTTCAAATTCTTCTTCTGTCACACCTTTTTCGGCAAGTTCTTTTATGATTCGCTTTATTTCAAAAATTGCCTTTTTTACATTTTTAGGACGAGTTCCAAGCATAATAAATATTCCGCCGGTAACACTCACCATATCTGAAAACGCATAAACTGTGTAAACAAGCCCAAGTTCTTCACGAATAATTTTATAAAGCCTTGAATTTTGAGAATTTCCCAATATGCTTGAATAAAGGTCAGCAATATACTTTTTATCATTCACCGCTGAAACAGATTTAATATGCACGCAAACATTTGCTTGATTGTCATCTCTTTCAACAACATCATATTTATTAATAATATTTGGAACAATTTCAACTTTATTAACTTTATAAGGCTCATTCTTTTTATTAAATGCTGAAACAAAGTATTTTTGAACAATTCTGTCAAGTTCTTCAAAATCAATGTTTCCAACTACTGAAATAATACAATTATTTGCTGTGTAGTGCTTATTTTTATAAGATAGCAATTCTTCTCTTGAAACATTTGAAATAATTTCTTCTGCAGAAATCTGGGGTGCCAGACCGTTTTCTGTATATTTAGAAGCAATTGTGCCGCCGGTGGCAATTAATAATATATGTTTCATAAATATGTTTTACCTTTCCGTAAAATACTCTATAGGTCAGTATATCAATCGAGTCTTAAATGCGTCAAGAACATATTTTGAAGAAATGCAATGACAGCTGTCTTGTCAACTGTAAACGAATGTGCTATACTGTGTAAGGTTTACGCAAAAATTCCAGATAAAATGATGGAGGACGAAATGAACGAAAAACAGGCACAGATTCTGCGATTAAAAAAAGAAAAAGATGCAGTAATCATGGCACATTATTACGTGGAAGATGATATTCAGGAGATTGCAGATTATGTGGGCGATTCCTATTATTTGAGTGAGATGGCAACAAAAGTGGCTGAAAAAACGATTATTCTTTGCGGTGTTTCTTTTATGGGAGAAAGTGCAAAACTTTTAAATCCAAAGAAAAAAGTATTGTTGCCGGAGGTTCTGGCAGATTGCCCGATGGCCCATATGGCATCTGTAGAAAAAATTAAAGAAGTCAGAGAAAAATATAAAGAAGATGTTGCAGTTGTTTGTTATGTGAATTCAACAGCAGAATTGAAATCCCATTCGGATGTTTGTGTTACATCGGCAAATGCTGTGAAAGTTGTAAAAGGTCTTCAAAATAAATATATTTATTTTATACCGGATCAGCATTTAGGAAGATATGTGGCACAGCAGGTTCCTGAAAAGACATTCATTTTTAATGATGGCGGATGTCCGATTCATACAATGATGACAAAGAAAGATATTCAGGCGGCTTTAGATTGTCACCCGAATGCAAAAATTCTTGTTCATCCGGAATGTCAGGAAGAAGTGACGGATATGGCCGATTATATCGGAAGCACATCTGGAATTATCAATTATGCAACAGCTTCCGAAGATAGAGAATTTATTATTGTAACAGAACTTGGTGTTATGTATGAACTGAAAAAGAAGAATCCGGAGAAATTGTTCTATCCGGCGGGGCCTCAGTTAATATGTGCAGATATGAAAAAAATTACACTGGATAAAATCATAAAGGTATTGGAAGAAGACAGCGAAGGTGTGATTATGGAAGACGCATTTATGAATCGGGCAAATGCTCCGTTAGTAAGAATGCTTGAGTTGGCTAG
>JAFQBZ010000161.1 GCA_017399515.1 Clostridia bacterium
TATCTCTATAAAACCATGGAAAGAGATGATGATTACTTAAATGTTGTGAAATGGCAAAACGAGAAAGTTTTAATTCAACTTTCTGAAGATTTTGATGTTAGTAGTCCTTCTGAATGGACAAGAATGGACCAACTAATCATGTATGAATATTATCACTTTGCTTCAAATAATACTTTTGGAAAATATACAATTGATGATTTAAAAAATGGTATTGAACTTGATGCAGCACAGATTATGTATCGTGAATATTATCCAGAAGGAAATGCTTATTCACCAATTAGAACATTAGACTGTGTTAAAATCAATGGTTCATATTATAGAATTGTTCAAGATCCTTACAAAACAGATAAATATGGAAACATTTATTATGTTTTATATGATCCACTTGAACCAACAGACACTACTACATTCTTAAGTCAAGAATATGCAAGAATTGAAAAGAGAGAAGGCTAGACTGCAACATTAAAACTTACAGGTAAGGGTGTTCCATTTAACTTAAATGATAAATCAACTTGGAGTTATACTGATGAGATTTTGGTTTATGAGTTTTATAAAGATTTAACATATAACAACCAACTTTATGCTTATGATTTCTATGATTTCTATGCAGGTGTTGATGTTGATGTTTATCGTATAACTCATAACAGATTAGATGGTGATGAGAGTGATAATAAAGACCTTAATGGTGATTATGCACTTATTAATGGCACATATTATAAATTAACTAGTGAGCCATACACTTTAAATGGAAAAGATAGTTCTGAATCATTTTTAAATGCTGCTGGTGCATATACCGATACATATTATTATAATTTCCGCGTTGAATTAGATGATGCTATCTATGCAAATCAACATGGAATTTCAACAGACACAGGTTCAGATTTAGCGGCAAATAAATTCTACTTGGCAGACACAGAGGCTTCTCAGTATACCTTCCAAGATGTTGCTGCAGATGATCCAAACTTAGAAAAGTATAGTTCATTTTCACTTAAACTTTCTGATAACTTTACTTATGAAGATGTTGACACTTGGACATATAAAGATTACTTTATTTTCTATTTATATTTGAATCACACACAAATTGCTGGTAACTTAGGGCTTGAATCACTTCGTGTTTCAGGTGTGAATGGACAAATTGTAAAAGTAAATGGAGAGTATTATTTCCAAGTTAAATGTGGAAAGTTTAACTCAGGTGGTGGGGTTAAAAACTTATATCTATACATTGATATGGATAAGGTTTCAAACATTTCCAACCAAATCATTAACAAAACATTAAACCACACATTACTTCTTCAAACAAACCTTAGAGGTGATTATGTTGATTTGTTTGTTAATGCTGATGAAGGAAAACTTTTAGAAACTGAAACCGAACTCACAGAGTTTAGATTCTCTGAGAAATTTGAAGAAAATTATCCAGCAAATTGGACTGTTTTAGATTATATTTTATATACACTTTCAAAATCACAGATAATCAACACTGTTGAAGAAATTAAAGAGAATGGTTATCATGCACTTTTATATAAAACAGCATATGATGATGCAACAACCAAAAATGTTGATGAAACAGAACAATTATATAAATTTGGTTCAAAAGATAATGATGCTAAAAAATATTTAAGTTTGAAAGGGGTTAGAGCATTAAAAAATATTGATGGCGAACCATTAAACTTTGATACAATTTATGAGTTTTTAAACACAAAACTTATTGATTATGTTGCTGTGTTATATAAAACAAACAGTGCACAATTAATAACAGATGATTATGGAATTATTGATAACTTATATGAAGAATTAAGCGATTATGTTTTCGATGTTGAAAACATTATTAACAGAATTTTATCATCAAAAGGATTCAACCTTACATCTAACACATTTGAGGTTTATGACAATATTACAGAAGTAACTTATAAATCTTCTGCAAAATTAGAAGACCTTTCCACTTGGACAAATTTTGACGCTGTTATGTATTATTTAACAGGTTCAATAAGAAGTTCATATAAGGGAAATGTTATTATTCATAACTCAAAACAATATTTTGTTTATGGAAAATATGCAATTGAAATTACAAATGTAACAGGAAATCCATTAAAGGCTACAATCACAGACAACAACATTGTTACTTCTAGAGAATCTAGAATTGAAGCAGGTGACAATGTTATGCAATATTATGTAAATAACTATTCAAACTATGTATATTTAGAGAGCGAAATTGGGGATAAAATCACTAAATATGCAACAAATATTTTCACATATACAAAAACTTCTACAACAAAAACAGAACTTGATGTTGTTTATGAAGCGTTAACAAGAAATGCTGTGGCTGTTGGTTCACCAAAGACATTTGAAGCATTCTCTGATGGAACAAATGTATACTTAAAACTCAATGGAAAAGATTTGGCCGATGCTTCAGTTCCAAAAACATATTATATTGCTGTTGGAACAGATTATAACAATTATATTTCTGCAATTGTTGGTGGAACACTAAATATTGCAAGTAGTGCTAAAATTGCAACAAAAACCACAACATACACAGCATTTAACAATGTGATTAATGGTGAAACAGACTTCACAGCAATTAATTACACAAAGTTAGATGCACTTATTTATAGAGATTTAGGAACAACTGAAAAAGCAGATTTGAGCGTTTATAACTTTAATGGTGTTGACTATGTTTACACAGGCAAGAGTTATATTAAATATAACAGTTCAACAACTGCACAAAGAATTGAATCATTTGATGCTATTGATAGCGATGATGATAAAACATTCATTAAAAGTTTATACAATAAATACTATAAAAAATATGTAAAAACTGATGTTAGCAACACAACATTTGAGACTAATCCAACAACATTCAAATTTACACAAACAAACCCTTCAAATATCACAAAACTTACACCACTTGCAATTATTTTCTCAAGTCTTGGAGTTTTTGATCCAACAATTAATGATATCAGCCTTTTAGGTTATATTGGAAAATCTTCTACATTTACTTATTTCCATTATAATAGTATTGTTAATGGTGAAACACTTGATGTTTATATTGATATCACTAATATTGCTGAGCCATATTATGAATCAGGCAACACAGATACACAATATTTAAGAGATATCGCAGATTCAAAATATCAAATGGTGTTTAACTATTTGTTAGAAAAGGAGCCATCTCTTATTAGTGACAATGTTCCTATTTTTGAAGATTCAATTAAATCAATTTATGAGGGATATGAAAACACTGCAACAGA
>JAFQBZ010000162.1 GCA_017399515.1 Clostridia bacterium
AATAAGGTGTTGTTGACGTTCCAGCAACTTTATTAACCTTAAAGCTTACTTTATAAGTAATCTTTTCCCACATTGCATAAACAATAACATGGTGTGTATAAATTACCGGACTTGTGTTAGTTATATTCTTACCTTCAATATCACCAAGTGCTTCTTGATCAGGTTTTTGACAAGAACTCTTAGTGTATAAGAACACATCATTTGAATTGCTATAATCAAGAGCAAATATATAATCATTTGAAAGAACAAATGATGTTCCTTTTGGAAGAAGTGGACTCTTTGCATCAGAAATTGAACCAAATCTCCAACCAACGAATGTGTAACCATTTCTCATCATGTCGAGAATGTTATCATATTGAGTATCAAATGTAATTTGAATGTTTGTGTAAGTTGTTCTATCAACAAACATCGCAGCACTTGAACCCATCTTTGAATAATCTGGTGAATTTACATCATGGAAGTCAATTTGTAAATCATAAACATTTGCTTCCCAATTAGCAAATAATGTAATTGTTCTATTGGTATAGTTAAATGAATTTAATTCAAGACTATGACTTAACTTATATGTAAATTTTGCGGTATCTAAGATATTGCTTTCATATGCTGATGATTGATTAAACATAGCATAGTTATGACCATCAATAACTTTTGTTGCGTTATAGGCTTGTTTATTGGTAAACCATCCGATCCATGTATAACCATATCTATCAATTAAAATATTCTTTAAATAATCATTTTCATCAATATGATAATGTCTTTCACCACTTGCATCGATTGTTTCATAACCAAGATACCAATTATTAGTATCAAACTCAATCCAAACATCAACATCACCACTATACATAAGTGAAGATCTTAAATTACCAATTGCATCAATATAATCTTCATAAATGTAATTGTGAGTTTTATTGATTGTTAAATATGGAGTTGTCGTTCCATATTTTTGATAATCTGCAACGCCTGCGGCTTGTCTATAGAATTTATTTACATCAAAAGTAGCAACTTTATAATGTTTTTCAATCCACTTAGCATAAAGTGTGATTTGGAAAGTTCCTGTTTCTCTGTTTTCAATCCAGTCACCAGCAGTTTCATTATTACCTTCTGAAGTATAACCATATTTGCTTCTCAAATTCTTAACTACATGTGCAAAACTATCTATGTAATATTCATAGTCAAGGTTAACGAGTGCTTCATTTTTATAATATCCGGTAGCAACATTTTCTTCTGCGTCATATTCATAATATTCAAGAACGGCATCTTTATCCAAACAATCAGTTCCGGCAAACCAACCGCGGAAGTAGTAGCCGAATTTTTGAACTAAAATGTAATATAATGCATTGTCAATCTTGTTACCATCAGTAGCCTCAAACCACCAATCATTATTATCAAATCTAACATATGCAACATAATCAGTTTGAGCAATATCATCTAAATATGGATCTTTGTAACCATCGATATAATGTGTTGTGTCTTTGAAATCTAATGAAATGTAATCATATGGATTATTTCCATATCTGTCTGAATTGTAATAATGGTTAATATTATTTAACATTCCAATAAGTGTTGGAGTTGTTTCAATAATTGAACCATT
>JAFQBZ010000013.1 GCA_017399515.1 Clostridia bacterium
AACAAAAACATATTTATACTTATCTTGAACAGCCTTTTTTATTGCTTCATTTTCAAGAATTTTAAGTGCATATTTTTCAAGGTCATTAAAGTCTAAACCATTAATATCTTTTTTGAGTTTTGAATAAATTTCATCAAACTCTTCTGTTAAAGCAAATAATGTTTCAAGAATATTCTTAACTGAAGAAAGCCCCAAAACAAGTTCATCTTTATCACTAGACACAAAATTGGTCTTGTAATTTTTAAGACTGTCTTTTATATGTTTTTTAATTTTTTCTGCTTCAGGCTTTAAATAATCAAACTCTTTAGGAGTTTTCTTTGCTTTTTCAAAAGAAATCTCATAAACATTTTTAGAATTTACAAGATATGAATTATTTTTATTCACAGTTTTAAGTTCATCTGCCATTTTTGAAAAATAATCATACATTTCATTGCAACCATGGTCTAAACATTTATTTGCAAAATTTTCACAAGTTTGAACATCTCTTGAAATTGAGTTTGAAACATAATTATTAATCAAATTTGCACAAACATTATTTTCTAAATCTAAATTATATGCTTCATCAAGCCTTTCTTTAAACCAAACTTTTCCGTCATTAATTGAGTTCAAAAAGTCATTAAATTTAAAGATTGTTTCCTTTAAATCAGTGTTTTGTCTTTTCTTTTGAAAAATGTCATAAACCCTGAAATAATCAACATCTCCAGCCTTTTCTTTTTTCTCAAATAACCTTGAAATTGCCCTGTCTTTCAAAAGCACACTTGCGTCTGCATCAACAATTTTATAAGCAGGGTCAATGCCCACTTCATAAAAATAAGTTGATATGAGTTTTGAATAAAAACTATGAAGGTCTGAAATGTCAGCAATCGCCACATTTTCAATTTGCTCTAAAATGTAATCATCTGCATCAAGTTTCAAAAGTTCATCGATAAGTTTTTTCTTCATATCGGTTGCACTTGCTTTTGTGAATGTCACAATCAAGAAATTTGTAATTGGCGTCTTTTTCGCTTTCACACCTGTCATAAGTTCAATGATTCTTGCAATCATAACAGTTGTTTTTCCTGAACCAGCAGAAGCAGAAACGAGCAAACTTTTATTTCTGTCAGAAATCGCATCTTTCTGCTCGTCTGTCCAACTAAACTCTTTGCTCATCTTCCACCTCCTCTTTTTTCTCTAAATCGAAACTAGAAACACTAACCTTTGAAGAGCAAACCCTTCCAAACTTAAACTTTGATTTTTCAAGCCCACAAAAACCCTTAAGTTTGCAATATGAGCACCTTGCAAGCCCCTTTGATGCGGTGCTTGCTATTGGTGAAGGTTCAATGTAACCTGACAAAATTTCTTCAATTGCACCGGTGCAAAGTTTTTCGGTGTAAACCTTGGTGTTTTCAAAGTCTTTCTCACTCAAATTATGACTGTGAACACCTGAAAAATCATATCCTTTGTGCTTGTCTTCTTTAATTTTAAATGGCACAACATTGCTCTCTTTTTTCTCAAGTGAAAGTGTTGCGTCCATTTTCAACGCAACTGAAATGTCATCAAGCAAAAATCCTTCCATTTTATACATATCTTTAAGCATTTTTTCACTTGTTGCATAATCGCTATGCACAGGAAGATAAAACACACCAGCAACCTTTTTTCCGTCTAATTTTGTAATAGCCGAAACATAAGAAATAAGTTGAATTTTTGTTCCAAAATAAATCGAAGTAAATTCACTGTCAATGCCACCGGTTTTATAATCTATAACCCTGACATAGTTTGAATATTCATCAATGCGGTCAATTTTTCCTTCAATGCGAATCACATTTCCATTAGAAAGATTTAAACTGATAGCGTTTTCACCTTCAAAACTCCACTCTGAAACTTTGTGTTTAAATGACGAGTTTGATTGCTCAACAAAGATACTTTCACAAAGTCTAAGACACTCTGTCAAAATAACGCCAAGAATTGCCTGATTTTTTTGCACAATAATTTTAGACTCTTCAACTGCCTGCTCAAGCAAAGATTTAACCTTATTTTTAAACACTTCATCTGTTGCATTTTGAAGCGTTTTAACTTCATAAATAAAAAGTTCTGCAACTCTGTGAATAATCGTTCCCACATCTAAACTTGAAAGTTTTGCATTTTTATTTTCTTTAAGTCGAAGCCCATAAGTTGCAAAGAATAAATAAGGACAATTAAAGTATTTTTCAAGTTGCGAAACACTAGTTTTGTCACCATAAAAATAAAGTCCGTTTGCATTTTTCAAAATGAAATCATTTTGTGAAAAACTCAAATTTTCCAAATAATTTTTAAAGTGAGAGCCCAAGTGATTATGAATTTTGCTATATTCTTTGTTTAACTCTGCACGAGTAACCTCTTCACCATTTAAAAACTTGTTGATGTCTTTAGCAAACTTTTTAGAATAATTTTCAAACCCAACAAAATCTGGTTTTGTGTAAGTTTTTTGAATCAACTTATCTCCAAAAAGTTTATCAAGCCTTAAAACTGCCCTTGCAGGCTTTGAAGCCTTTCCATCACAAGCATTTAAACTATATGACACAAAAAGTTTTTCTTGTGATTCTAAAAACGCTTCATAAACCCTGAAACTTTCTCTTTTATTAATCTCTTTCACAGTTGGCTCAACTGGTTTACCAATAATACTTATGGTTTCTTCAATTTCCCTGTCTAAAATAATGCCACTGTCATCAATTTTAACAGGAAATTTCCCTTCTTCAGCCCCAATAATAAACATATCTTTAATGCCAAAGAAACCATCTGTGTTATCTTGCACAATAACAGAGTCTATCGACACCGGCGAAACATTAAGTTTCATTGACGAAAAACCAGTGAAATAAATTGAAATAAACTCTTCAAGTGAAAGTTCAAGGTCACCCATAAATGCAGACGCCGCATTGTTAAACCTTTCTTGTTTTTCAAATAATTGACCAATTATTTCTGCTTCAACCAAATTTCCATTTTGTTTTTCATAACCAGCAATTTCTTCAAGTTTGTTTTTAACATCAAATTTCTCAAACAAATAATAGATTTCTGTCACAAAGTCTTTAAATTTAACACAATTTTTTAACTTTTCTTTAAACTCAAAATAGAACTCTTTAAGCCTGTCTGTAATCTTTTTAAGTTTCTTATTTGTGCCGTCTGAATAAATTGCAACATCTTCAAACTCAAGCATTGACTCATAAGACACACCCGTTTCTTGAACATACTTGTAAAACAATGAATAATCATCACCATTCCAAATAGGATTCGCCATAAAATTAAGCACTTTTTCTGCCAAGCATTTGCTATGCACAAGTTCAAATGCACCAATGATAAACTTAACAAAAAAATGTGACGAAATATCATGTGATTCATTGATAAAATAAGGAATATTATATTCCCCAAACACTTCTTTAATTAAATCTTTAGACACATCTAAATCACAAGCAAACACGCCAATATCACGATATTTTTTACCTGATTCAACTTCGAAAATAATCTTTGATGCAAGCGCATCAATTTCTTGTTTTTTTGTTTTTGCTTCAAAAATTTCAACCTGACCTTTAGACGCCACTGTCTTTTGTTTTTTAGCAAATAAATAGTTTTGAATATTATAAAAATCGCCAGCCTTTTTGGTTTTTACAAATGTTGGAACATAAGGATATTTAAGGTCTTCAGCAATCCTTTTAAACTTTGAATATAACTCATTGGTTTGAATGTGTTTATCTTCTCTGTTTTCATTAAAATATACACATGAAAAAGTGATTTCTTTTGAGTGTGTTGCAAGGTCTTTAAGAACTGAAACCATTTCATAAGTGATATTATCAAAGCCAACAACAAAAATTTCAGCACTATTAATAAACTCATTGCTTTTTGCAAACTTTGAAATGAGTGACAACTTATCTAAATCATCAAAGTGGTCTTCGCCAAGCACTTTTTCATATTCTTCATATAAAAGCACAATGTCTTCAAGTTTTGCTTTAAGTGCTTCGGCTTTTGTTTCGAGCGAAAGTTTAAGGTCTTCCACCGAAACGCCACTTGATTTAAACTGTGAAATTGTTTCATACATTTTTTCAGCAAACCCAATGGTTTTTGCTGTCTTTTTATAACACTTTAAATTTTCGTAGTTATCATAAATAATTTTACGAAGCAAAAGTATGCAAATCTGTTTTGACATAGTTTTTTCTGCAGGAACAAACCCAAGCCTGTTAATAAGCCTTACGAAACTATAAACATAAATATTTGCAAACGCACCATTTTTTGAGAGTGATAAAAGTTCTTTTTCAATAATAATAGATTTTGTTTCAGGAACAATCACCACATAGTCATTAAAAAGATTCGACTCTGCCATCTTTATAACAGTTTGAAGAGCGGCAGTTGTTGCACCCTTTGTTGTATCAGATAAAATATAGTTAATCTTCATAAAGTTCTCCAATTTCATTTTACATTATTCTAAACGAGAATTCAACAAAGTTCTCCAAAAATAGTGCCCAATAATAAATTTGACAACAAGAGCATAATTATTATAAACTATATCTTGTTAGGAGAAATTATGGATTGGACACTTGTTTATATCATTGCCTGCTTAATGATTCTTCCAGCCTTTATTTATGGTGGAATCAGTCACATAATGGCAGAAAACACATTTCAAAAATATGCTGAAAACTTAAATCAAAAAGGAATACCTGCTCATGAACTCACAAAAAAACTTCTTGAAACTGCAGGAATCACAAATGTTGATGTTGTGAAAATCAATGGAAACTTAACCGATTGTTATGACCCAAGAAATAAAGTTATTAAACTTTCAGATTCAACTTATAACTCAACATCAATCGCTGCTGCTGGCGTTTGCGCTCACGAAGTTGGTCACGCAATTCAAGACGCACAAGGCACACTTCTTTTTAGACTTAGAAGTTCAATTGTTCCGGTTGTTAACTTCATCTCAAAACTTTACATTCCACTCATTTTTGTTGGTGCAATTTTGGGAATGGCAACAACCCTTGTTTCATTTGGTTATGTTCTCACTTGGGCAGCAATCATAATGTATGGTGCAAACACATTGTTTTATTTTGTCACCCTTCCTCTTGAACATGATGCTTCAAAAAAAGCACTCTTGCTTCTTCAAGATACAGGTGATTTCACAGGAAGTGAAATTGACAATGCAAAACGAGTTTTAAAAGCAGCCATTCAAACATACATTGGAACACTCATTGTTTCAGCACTTTATTTCTTAAGATTTTTAAGTTACGCAATGATATTTAGAAAAAATGACTAGAAAAAAACACCTCACGCCTGAGGTGTTTTTCTTTTCTAACAGAAAGTAAAAAAAAGACATACGAAACCGTATGTCTTTTTATTTATTAACCGAATAATGAACCTGCTCTTGCAATAGAAATAACTTTCTTTGCTTCTTCATTCAAAATGTAAGTGCCACAAATTTGTGCATCACTAACGATTTTTGTTTCATTTTGAGCAACGGCTTCAACTTTTGCTTTTCTTGTTTCAGTTGGTCTAAAACTAAAATCAAAATAGTCATCAACTTGAGCAAGATTAGACTTGATTGATTTTTTTGCAGTTGAAACTACATTCTTTTCATATCCAAGGTCAGTTGTTTTCTTAACTTTGCATTTAGAAGACTTATTGTTAATTTCAACAACACCAAATTTTTCAACTTCTTTTTGTGCTTTTGAAACTTGAACTTTTGCTGATTTTGAAGCAGTTGTCTCTAAACTTTTCTTATCTAATTGAACAGTATAAACTTTCTTTTCCATACGCAACTCCTATTTTATAAGAATTTTTTATGTTAAATATAAAATTTATTTATATTGCTTTTGTAATTCTAATTATAACCAAAAAAAAATTTTTGTAAATAGTTATGATTAAAAAATATTAAATTTTATTTTTTTCTTATTTTATTTTCATTTTTTTCTTATTTTAATAAGCAAGTTCGTCATAAATTTCGCCATCTTCAGTCAAAATTTTGATAGTTTTTTCATCAATAAGAGCATAGCATTTTTCTGTTCCATATCTTGGTCTCGCCATTGAACCAGGACACATAAATATAATTTCGCCATTTTTTTGAAGAATGGGTCTGTGCACATGACCAATCATAACAATCTTTGCACCATATCCTTCAAGATACATATCATTTAGTTTATGACCATGTGAAAGATAAGCAATTTTGCCATTAATATTTTCATAAGTTTCATTAAAAAGCGTGAACTTTGCATTTTCTGGCTCAAAGTACCAATCATTATTCCCCTTCACAATAGTGAGCCTGTTTGCAACCATGTTTAAAAGTTCAACCATTTCTTCTGCATCAGTACCAAAAGTGTCACCAAGAATAATAAGTTTGTCTGCTTGGTGTTCTTTAAATAAATCTAAAGTTTTTTGAAGTGCAATAAGTGAACCATGAAAATCTGAAGCAACTAAAAATTTTGCCATAAACCCCTCCTAACACAAAACATTATAGCGGTTTTATTAAAAAACGCAAAGAAAAAACCCTCAAATTGAGGGCTTTTTATCTTATTAAACATTTAAAAGTTCAATATAAGTGTTTTTATCAGAAGCAGCAAAGAACAAATAAAGTCTTGGACCTGCGTCTGTTCCAAACAATAAGTTATAGAAAATCTTGAAATATTTTTGTTGAATAGCCATATTTTCTTTCTTTGTAAGGTTTGGATTGTTCACTGTGTCATAAATAAATTGTTGAACTTCTTTATCTTTAACTTCTTCTTGTGAAGCAAGATAGTCATGAAGTTTGCGAACAACATCTTTGTCAATTTCAGTCATATCAGCAATAAATGCTTCATTTTTAGAATCTAAAAGTTTGAAGAGTTTTTCTGGTTGATATGTGTTAATGAAATAAGTTGCCTTTTCAAATCTTTCATCTGCTCTTGGTGTCCAAGGCAAATCAAGTTTTGAAATTGCTTTAACCAAACTGTCATGGTTGAAGTTAACGATTGGTGCAAGGCTTGAAATTGTGTTGAATGATGTTTCATTTTGATATTCTTTTCCTTCAATCAAGCAAAGGTCAAAGAGTGATTTTGTAAAGTCATCAGCACTTCCATCAAGATATGCTTGAAGACCCTTATCAAACTCTGAATAATGACGAATGATTGTGTCATCAAAATAGAAGTTATAAGCATCTTCTGGTTCATATTTAGCAAAGAGCCAACGAACAATTTCTGGTGTGTAGAATTTCAAAACACCTGCAGGAGTAATATTAACACCACTTGATGAGTGCATGCTTGAAACACCTGCAAAACCAAGCCAACCATAACCTTGGAAAAGTGGAGGTTCATGGTTAAAGATTTCTCTTGCAATTCTTGAAGAAACATCATAACTTCCCCCTGGTGTTGAGTGGTCAATACCACCTGGTTCGAAGTCAACATCTTCTTCTTGCCATCTCATTGGCCAGTCAATCTTCCAAGAAAGTTTAATTTTGAAATATTCTAAAACATTAACAGTTTCTTTCTTTCCGCAAGCCTTACAATAATATGTGAGTTCATGAGTTTCTTCGTTGTAAGATTCAACAACAGTTGCGTCTTTGTTACAAGCACTGCAATAAACAGCAACAGGATAATATTTTTCTCTGTCTTCGTCATTTGCTTCTTGTGTTTTGAAACTCATTAAAATGTCATAGATTTCTTTTCTTCTTTCAAGTGAATAAACAACCTTTTTAGCATATCTGCCTGACATATATTCTTTTGATTGATAAATGCATTCAACTTCAATGCCAAGGTCTTTAAGTGAATCTTCATATTCTTTTTCAAAATGTGCTGCATAACTCTCTAAACCATCATCATATGGGTTTGGAATGAGGTTATATGGGCAACCTACATAATTTTCGTAACCATCTACAATTTTTGAAACATTCACAGGAACTTTTCTAAATCTGTCAAAATCGTCCCAAGAAAGAATAAATCTAACTTTTTTGCCTTTTTTTCTAAGTGCAAGTGCAACGAAATAAGGCACGGCAATATCTCTAAAATTGCCAATGTGAACACTACCTGAAGGGCTTGTTCCTGCTGCACAAACATAAACTTCTTTATTTGGATTTCTCTCAATAACTTTATCTGCTAATCTTTCACTCCAATGCATAGTGAACCCTCCTAATAACAATAATATATAAAAAATAGCACAAACCACCGAAAATGTCAATTAAGTATCAAAAAAAGCATTCAATTGCTTAAAATACAAGCACAAAAATTAAGAATATTTTATTAAGCACAAAAAAAATCGAGATTGCTCTCGATTTTTTATTTTTTTGTTTACGCACCAAACACTCTGGTTTCTGTAACTTTTCTTTGATATTCATCAAGGTTACAAATTGCACGAACAGCGTTAACAGTATCACTTGAAACACCGTTATAAATCTCTTTATCGGCTGTTGTTAAGTTGTTTTTAGCATTGTCGATAAGTTTATCAACAATCATTGCAACGCTTTCCCAGTTTGTAATCAAGTTTGCATCAAGGTCTGCTCTGTGAGCCAATACGAAGTCAGGATATGTTGTTGCACTTCCTCTCTTCTTTTCAAACAATTTAATCATTTGAACTCTCATCATTGCAGTGATTTTCTTTTTAAGAATTGCAAGTGTTGCAAGTCTTTCTTCTGCAGGAGCATTGACAAAGTCAGGACTCTTAAGTGTTTCAAGAGTGCTATACAAGAAACTTCCCTTCATTTGACCGGTTGGAACCGAAAGATCATAACTTCCAGATGTGTCACGAATGATTCTTGAACAATGGAAGTTTGGACCCATTGGAGTTGCAAATTTAGGGAATGTGATAGATTCAC
>JAFQBZ010000014.1 GCA_017399515.1 Clostridia bacterium
ATGTTCCGTCAAGATGACTCTCATAACTATGTAACAAAAGAACAAATTGGCAGTGAAATCAAGAACATTTTAAGCATTGCTGACAAGATTTATAAAGATTTCAACCTTCCTTACATTTTAACTTTATCAACAAGACCAGATGACTTTATGGGTGAAATTGAAACTTGGAACAAGGCTGAAGATGAACTTAAAGTTGTTTTAAATGAACTTTGCGGCGAAGGTAAATATAGAATCAATGAAGGTGATGGTGCTTTCTATGGTCCTAAGATTGATATCAAAATGCAAGACTGCTTGGGCAGAGAATGGCAAATGGGAACAATTCAAGTTGACTTCCAACTTCCACAAAGATTTGAACTTTCTTATATTGATAAAGACGGTTCAAAACAAATGCCTATTATGATTCACAGGGCAATTCTTGGTTCATTTGAAAGATTTATCGGCATTATCACAGAACATTTTGCTGGGGCTTTCCCAACATGGCTTTCTCCGGTTCAAGTGAAAGTTATTTCAGTTTCTGAAAAGAGTGCTGCTTATGCAGATAAAATTGCAGCAGATTTTGATGGTGCTGGAATTAGAGTTGAAGTTGATAACTCTGATGAGCGTATTGGTTACAAAATTAGACTTGCTCAAATGGAAAAAGTGCCATATATGATTATTCTTGGTGAAAACGAAGCAAATTCAGGCAAGGTTTCAATCCGTAAGAGAAATGGTGAAGAAATTAAAGACCTTTCATTTGATGATGCACTTTCAATGATTAGAAAAGATATTGCTAACAGAGTTTAAAAGCAAGCCTTTTTAGGAGGCGTTTATGGAATACACGATTAGAAAATATAAAAATGGTGATGGTGAGCAGATTGTTCCGCTTAAAAACATTTCTTGGAGGTCTGCTTACTCGCACATTTTTCCAGAAGAAGTTTTTATTGATAATGAAAACAAAACACCAGAAAAAATCAAAACCTTTGATGATGATTTGAGGGTAAAGGGTGGCGTGTGCTATGTTGCTGAATCTAATGACAAAATTATTGGCGTTATGATTTACAACACAAAGTGCGAAGTTGAATATTTTGCTAAAAAGGGTTACGCACAACTTGCAGTTTTATATCTTCACCCAGACACACAAAGACAAGGTGTTGGAAAGGCTTTATTTGATTTGTTTGTGAAAAATTTGAAAGAATTAAAACAAGGCAAGTTTTGCATTGGTGTTTTAAAAGACAATTATAATGCAAGAAAGGCTTATGAAAAATGGGGTGGAAAGTTGACAGATGTCACAGTTGATTTTGTTAAACTTGAAAAACCTTACACAGAAGTCTTTTATGAGTATGATACAAATATGTTATAAAAAAATAAGCAAAAGTGCTTGACAAGGTGACTTTCTTGTGATAAACTACTTGTGTTTATTGAAGAGAAAGAACACTTTCCACCAAGCGAATGAAAGATTTTGCTTCGGTCAAATATAATAATGCTAGTTACCCGAAATTTTGGCACATTTTTATGTGCACCCTTAAATTTTGGAATTATTATATAGTGAGTGGATTTTCTTTAATGTAAACCACTCACTTTTTTTGTGAATCAAAAAGAGTGAAAATATATTTTTTAGGAGAACTATGGCAGTTAAACAACAAGAAACCCAAATCAATGATAGCATTCGTGACCCAGAAGTTAGAGTTGTTGGCGCTAATGGCGAACAACTTGGAATTATGAGCGCTCGTGAGGCGAACAAGATTGCTGAAGAGCAAGACCTTGACCTTGTTAAAATCTCTCCAAACACAAATCCACCGGTTTGTAAAATTATGGACTATGGCAAATATGTGTTTGACAAAGCAAAGAGAGAAAAAGAGCAAAGAAAAAATCAAAAGATTGTTGCACTTAAAGAAGTTCAACTTTCAATGACAATTGAAAAACACGACATCGACATCAAAGCAAAAAATGCAATTAAATTCTTGCAAAATGGCGACAAAGTTAAAGTTTCTATTCGTATGAGTGGAAGACAACAAGCCTATGCTGACCGCGGTGTTCAAACTGAAAACGATTTTGCTGCTAGCCTTGAAGATATTGCTGTGATTGAAAAACCAGCAAAAGTTGAAGGCAGAAACATCATTATGATTCTTGCACCAAAAAATGCAAAAAAATAATCAGTTCTTTTAAATTTATTTAGGTATACAGGAGGAAATTTATTATGCCAAAACAAAAAAATAGAAGTGCCGTTAAAAAAAGATTTATTGTACTCAAGAGCGGCAAAGTTAAAAGAGGTCAACAAAACCACAGACACTTACTTTCAAATAAAGAAAGACATAGAAAGAGAGACCTTCGTCAAGGTGCTTATGTTGAAGGAAAGCAAGTTAAAACAGTTAAAATTCTTGTAGGAAAACAAGGTTAATAAAGGCAGGAGGACGAAGAAATGAGAATTAAAAGAAGCGTAAACGCACACCAAAAGCGTATTAAGATTTTAAAATCAGCAAAAGGTTACTATGGCTCAAAGAGCAAACTTGTTAGAGTTGCTCGTCAAGCAGTTATGAAGAGTGGTAACTATGCTTACACATCAAGAAGACTCAAAAAGAGAGACTTTAGAAGACTTTGGAATGTTAGAATCAATGCTGAAGCAAGAGTTAATGGTCTTTCATACAGCAATTTAATTCATGGTCTTAAACTTGCTAACATTGAACTTAACAGAAAAGTTCTTGCTGAACTTGCAGTTTCTGATAAAAATGCTTTTGCAAAAGTTTGTGAATCAGCAAAAGCAGCACTTGCAAAATAGTCAAGTTTATCGCTTAAACTTAATGCCTAATCGGGTTTGGGCATTAAGTTTTTTTTGTTATAAAAAATAATATTTGGTGAAAGGAAAATATTATGATTGATGGAATTATATCTAGCGTTGATAATAAAATGATAAAAGAGGCTAGAAGTTTAAATGATAAAAAACACAGAAGATTTCATGGAAAGTTTTTGGTTGATGGAGAAAAACTTGTAAATGAAGTGGTTTGTGGCGCAATGGAAGTTGATAAACTTTTTGTTGAAGCATCAAAACTTCACGATTTTTCTTATATTCTTGAAAAATTTAACGGAACAGTTGTTCCTGTGACTGCAAAAGTTTTGAACTCTATTTCCGAAAATGTGACACCTCAAGGCATTATTGCAGAAGTTATAATGCGTGAAACTGCTCATTTTTCGCCTGCTGAAAATGAACCAATTTTGATTCTTGACAGAATTCAAGACCCAGGAAACCTTGGAACAATCATTCGAACTGCAGCCGCAACAGGGTTTAATAACATTGTTTTGATTGACACTGTTGACCCTTATTCACCAAAAGTGGTTAGAAGTTCAAGTGGTGGAATTTTTTACACCGATATTTTTCGTATGACAGAAAATGAAATCATCTCATTCTGCAAAAAAAGAAATATTGAAATTTTAATTGCAGATATGGGTGGTGAAAATATTTTCAAAACTCAAATTGAAAATAAAAATTATGCGCTTGTTATTGGAAATGAAGGTCAGGGCGTGAGCACAACTTTCAAAGAAACAGGCAGGGCAATTTCACTTCCAATGAAGGAACAAATGGAATCACTCAACGCTGGAATTTCAGCAAGTGTTTTAATGTATACACTTCTTGGAAAAGATATTTAAAACAAAGATTAGAGCAAAATAAAATTTTATTGATTATTTTTGTTTATTGTATTATAATGAAAAAGGTGCTATGAAAAATAGCATATAAAAAAATTAATTAGGTATTATTATTAGGAGGATTATTATGAGCGGACACTCAAAATGGCACAATATTCAAGCAACAAAAAATAAAGCAGACGCTGCAAGAGGAAAAATTTTCACAAAGATTGGTCGTGAAATCGCAGTTGCTGTTAAACTTGGTGGCCCTGACCCTAATATAAATAGTAAACTTTATGATGTTATTCAAAAGGCAAAAGCAAACAATATGCCAAACGACAACATCACTCGTTCAATTAAAAAGGCAAGCGGTGGTGAAGAATCAGGAAACTATGATCCAGTAACA
>JAFQBZ010000163.1 GCA_017399515.1 Clostridia bacterium
AATAGTGGAAGCACAAACCACCCTGTTGTCTTTGGACAACTCACAAAGAAAGACGGCAGTTTTTTAATTTCAAAAACACCAGTAACTAACTTTGATTTCGCATCAAGTTTAAATGGCAAAACAGCAATAATCGGTCGTGAAGGCGGACTTCCTGCAATGACATTTGAATGGATTTGTAATAATGCAGGCACTTTTGATGATGTAAACACAACTCTTGACACTGACACTGCCTTTAATATGATGGTTTCAGTTTTTGAATCAACCGACGCTGAATATTGCACAATGTTTGAACCAACTGCTTCAGAATTTGTGGCTGCAGGAAAAGGATATTATGTTGGCTCAGTTGGTGAATTTTCAGGAGAAATTCCATACACATGCTTTATGGCTTATCCAAAATTCTTAAAAGACCACAAAGACCTTGCAACCGGATTTTTAAAGGCAATCAAAAAAGCATATCTTTACATTTATGAAAATTCATCAACTGATGTTGCAAAAGCATTAAAACCATCATTTGATGGCTCAACCGTTGAATCACTTGCAAAGGCTGTTGAAAGATATCTTGAAATTGATGCATGGTCAAGTTCACCTGCAATGTCGAAAGACTCATATAACAGACTTTTAAATGTTCTTAAAAATGCAGGCACAATAACAAATGATGTAGATTTTTCAAAGGTTGTAGACAATTCAATCGCAAATGAAATTTAATTTTTGCTTTCTGTATTTTTTCTCCAAAGGAGGAATTTTTGAACGCTTTACTTGAAATTAAAAATGTAAGTTTAACCTATCAAACATTAAAAAATGAAACTGAAGCAATTAAAAACATTAGTTTTGGTGTAAATCAAGGAGAGTTCGTTAGCATTGTTGGGCCAAGTGGCTGTGGAAAAACAACAATTCTCTCAATGATTGCAGGACTTTTAAAGCCAACCTCTGGTGAAATTTTAATAGAAAATGAAAAAGTTTCAAAAATTACAACCAATGTTGGTTATATGCTTCAGCGAGATAACCTGTTTGAATGGCTCTCTGTTTATCAAAATGTGTGTGTTGGAATCAAAATAAATAAAAATAAAAATTGTTTGTCAAAAGAACAACTTATCGCCTTAATTGAAAAATATGGTTTATCAGGTTTCGAAAAATCAAAGCCTGCCGAACTTTCAGGCGGAATGCGACAAAGAGTTTCACTCATTCGAACTCTTGCCTTAAACCCAAAAATTCTGCTTTTAGACGAACCATTCTCTGCTCTTGATTATCAAACAAGACTTTCTGTTCAAAACGATATTCACTCAATAATAAAATCAGAAAATAAAACCGCCATACTTGTCACTCACGACATTTCAGAAGCAATTTCAATGAGCGATAAAATTATCATTTTAACAAAGCGACCAGGAACTATAAAAAAGATAATCACTCTTAATTTTGAAAAAAGTTTAACTCCCCTAGAGCGTCGTGAAAACCCTGTTTTCAATGAATATTTCAAAACACTTTGGGAGGAACTTCAATGAAAAGATTATCTTTAAAAACAAAAAAAGAAAAGGGTTCAATCGCCCACCAAAAATTTGTTAAAAAAGAACACTTAAAAACCTTTTTTGTTCACTTTGCTAGAGTGTTTCTTTTAATTGCAATTATCGGCGTTTGGGAACTTGTTGCATACCTTAACATTGTTGACCCATTCATCACTTCTTCTCCATCAAGAATAATAAAACAAACAGTTGAACTTTATAATTCTGGAAGCCTTTTTAAACATATATTAACCACATTAAATGAAACTGTTTTAGCATTTACCTTAAGCACAATAATCGGCACAGCAATTGCAATTATTCTTTTTGTAATAACTCCATTAAAACGAGTTTTAGAGCCTTATTTAATTGTGCTTAACAGTCTGCCAAAAATTGCACTCGGTCCACTAATTATCATTTGGGTTGGCGTTGGAACAAATGCAATTGTAACAATGGGCATTTTGATTTGTGTTGTAATCACAATTATAAATCTTTTAAACGGATATCTTTCTGTTTCAAACGAAAAGATTATGCTTCTAAAAACCATGGGTGCAAATAAACTTCAAATCTTAACAAAACTAATCATTCCTGCAACCCTTCCAAATTTCATTGCAACACTCAAAATTAATTTAGGTATGGCTTGGGTCGGTGTCATTATGGGAGAATATCTTTCAAGTAAAGCCGGTCTTGGTTACCTTTTGGTCTATGGCGGACAAATTTTTAAACTTGATTTGGTGATGACGGCAATCGTTATACTCTGCATTTTATCAAGTGTTATGTATGGCATAATATCAATAATAGAAAAAATTATCGTAAAAAAAAGATGACGATTATTCGCCATCTTTTTTGTTATCATTTTCCTTTTCATTTTCTTCATTAGAAGCATTTTCATCTTCAGTTGATTTAACATTTGCTTCATTCAACTCAAGTTCAACTTCGCTTGTTTTATCTTCTTCACTCTTCTCTTCCACTTCTTTAATTGTGTCAGTAACTGGCTCATCGTTTTGTGTTTTATTTTTGTTCTTAATCTTATTAATTAACTTTTTAATAAGTGCAAATAAAATAAACACACCAACCAAAATAAAGAATGCATAGAAAACAATCATTGTGTTATCAGCGAAGAAATATGAAATCAAAGTCATTAACAAACCTGCAACGATATTTCCCAAAACAACTGTTGACATTGTCTCTTTTTTATTAAGCCCAATAAAGAGTGCCAAACAAGTTCCTGTCCACACACCTGTAAGTGGAAGTGGAATAGCAACAAAGCCAAAAATTCCTATAATTTTAAGCCATTTAATTTTTTTCGCATCTTTTTCATTTTCGGTTTTATTGTTGATATTTTCAGCCTTGTTATTAAGTTTATTTTCAACCCATAAAGCAAGTTTTTTGAATGCTTTTGTCTGTTTTAACCACTTAAATATTGGCCAAAATAAAAATGTTAAAATCACACAAACTAAAGTGCTTCCTAAAAGTGAAAACAAAAGAGATTCCCAAAGTTCAAGTGCGTGTTCACCCCAGAAACTAGTTGCCGAACCAAAAGGGATTGCCCCACGAAGTTCAACAATTGGTATCATTGAAATAATTATTGTTGCAAGTGAACTGTTAGTTCCAAAAATCGCAACAAATAACTCTTTAATCCATTCAGACATAAATTCTCCTTAAAGCAACAATTCGTCGCCATCATTAACATAGTTCATTCCATTATCGATTGCATACTGTTGACATTTATCACTGGTATGCACAGGATAAAACTTTGCGTTTTTATATTGTTTTTCAAGTTCTTCAAATTCAGCAATTGAAAGATGTGACCTGTGAGGAACAGTTGAAGACATTTCAACAAATGCATGGTCAGCATTTTCTAACAATTTATGCAAATTATCACACATTTTTGTGTCAGCAGAAAATGCAACAACTTTCCCTTCTTTGTCTGTAAATGTGAAGCCATAAGTTTCAGGTGCACCATGCTCCATTTTAAAGGCTTTTATTTTATAGTCACCTTCTTCAAATTCAAAACCATCTTCAAGAGTGATAAAATCAATATGCTCAGTGAGAGATTCTTCATTGCATTCATCAAGACCAGAATATGTTAACTTTGCAATTGAAGTTAAATGCTCTAAAATTCCTTTAGGTGCATAAACTCTTAAATTTTCGGTTCTGCCATATTTTTCATAGTGACGCATTGTAAGTGTTGCAATAACTCTAAAATCTGCAAAATGGTCATTATGAAAATGTGAAATAATAATACTTTTAATTTTTGAAATATCGGTATACTTAATAATTTCTTTATAGTTTCCACCAGGCACATCAAAGATAATATCTTTATCAATCACATAACTAGTGTTTAACCTTTCAAACCAAGTGCAACTTGTTCCAATAATTTTAAGTTTCATAGTTTTCACCCTCTTTCACTCTATTGTATCACATTAAATTTTCTTATCAAAATAAATTTAAGTGTGATTTAATTTTTGAACTTAAAATGTCAAATCAAAAACAAAATAAAAAGGTGTTATGCGAAACATAACACCTTAATTTATTTGAATTTACACCCATTTTGATTAAATTTTAGAAACTTAATCTTTGAGCCAAAATATATTCATCCATATCAAATTTTCTGGTTTGTTTGAATGCATCTTCAATAGGAACAAAGATATATTTTCCACCTCTAAAGCCAACAACACCGCACTCACCTTGCATGATGCGTTCAACGGCTTTAGCGCCGTAGTTTGTTCCCAAATTTCTATCAAATGCAGTTGGGCTTCCACCTCTTTGAACATGACCAAGAATTACAGACCTGCAATCAAGACCACTTTTCACAGTAATCATTTTAGCAAGGTCATTAGGGTCACAAACATGCTCTGATAAAATGATAATGCTGCATTGCTTGCCACACTTTTTAGCCTTGTTGAGTTTGTCACAAACATCATCAATACTCCACTTAACTTCAGGAACCAAAATAACATCGGCACCAGCAGCAAGACCAGCAGAAAGTGCAACATCACCACAACCTGCACCCATAACCTCAATAATAGAAACTCTGTCATGTGACATTGAAGTGTCACGCACATTGTTTACAAGATTAACAACTGTGTTAACAGCAGTGTCATAACCAAGTGTGTAATCAGTATAGAACAAGTTATTATCAATAGTTCCAGGAACACCGGCAACCAAAATCCCCCTGTTAATGAGTTCTCTTGCACCTCTAAAAGTTCCATCACCACCAATAACAACAATGCCATCGATGTTTCTTTTCTTTAAATTTTCAACTGCTTTATCAACTCCTGCAGGTGTTGTAAATTCTTTACATCTAGCAGTTTTAAGCATTGTTCCACCAACATGAATAATGTTTCCAACACTTCGCTCTGTCATTAAAACAATATCATCTTCGATAAGCCCAGCATAACCACGCCTAACGCCATAAACTTTCAAACCTTGTGAAATTCCATAACGAACAACTGAACGAATGCAAGCATTCATACCAGGGCTGTCGCCACCACTTGTGAGAACCGCAATATTATTCATAAATATCTCCTTATATAGTTATATATTATTCGTTTGAGTCTAAAAAATCAACTAAATAAAACGCTTATTAAATTATCTTAATATTTTCACCACCGATAATTTCGGAAATTTCAGCAACGAACGAATTTGATGGATTTGCCTTTAAACCCAAATTATAAAGTTTTTTATTATGTTGAACCATAACCGGACACTTTCCTTGATAACAAGAAACAACTTCACCAATAAGGTCAACAAGAGATTTGTCATCTAAATTGAATTTTAAATAAACATTAGGAATTTTCTCTTCCTTCTTTTCGCTAGCACCAAACACAGCAGTTGCTTCAGCCGAAGCATTTGCTTTTTGTTTTTTGTCTAAATATTCAATTTTTTCAACAAGCACAATTGGTTTTTCACCAACACGAATTGAAAGCCTGCCCTCAATATGAACAATTCTGTCTTGCACCAATTCATCCATTTCTTTTCGTAAATCTTGTTGAAAACCATACAATCAAATTCACCGTATATGTCTTCGACTGTGATAATAGCCATTGGTTTGTTGGTTTGCTTTGTCATAATCTTTTTAACAAGTGAAACCACACCACCACAGTTAACAGTCATTCCATCTTTAAGGTCACTCACAAAGTCTTGGTTTTGACCATCTTCGATTTCTTCACCTG
>JAFQBZ010000164.1 GCA_017399515.1 Clostridia bacterium
AGATTCTAATGAATCTTTAGATTCATAATGTTCATCTTTCAAAATTTCAGTATATTGAGAAGTGTATGATGATCTATCAGTTGTAGATTGAATTAAAGTATCACCATTTTCATCAAATAAATGATTTACTTTTAAATCATAAGTTTGAACTGAGAATTTGCATGTAACATAAACTGATGACAACAAATCTGTAAAGTTAAATCTTAACATATTAACATCTCTTCTGTTAAATGCAGTTCCATCACGCATAGTAAGAACATTAGAACCACCTGCGTCTGTGCCATAATCAGAAATGTCAAACAATGTCATTCCACCACTGAAACTAATATGACTAAGAACAGATAAATATGCATATAAATCTTGTGTATTTTCATCATCAGTCTTAATTGAAACAACTTGAGAATTTGTGTCAAGTTTAACAATTAAATCAGCCATTGTGTTATAATCACCAACCTGTCTTTCTATAACTTCGTTGTTGCAGGTTGCACATTTACCTGAAACAATCTCAGCATCTTCTCTATCATCCATACAATGTGGACAATATTTCACAGGTGAAAGTGTTGGATCAAATCTCCACAACTTGATTTCAGTAACTTTAACAATATTTTCTTCAATAGCAGAATTATTAACCCACTCAAAAGAAATGGTTAATTTATATTTAACTTTTTGATGTGCAGTTGTTACATTTGAAGTTGCCACAGCCTCAAGCCTATCAAATTCAATTGCAACTTCTGAAATAAATCTACCATTTAAGAATGGAATAACATCAAATCCAAAGTCATCATAAGTCTTATAATTATGTCTAATTGTATCAATGTCATAACCCATTAAATATGAGTTACCACCAGCAGAAACTTTATTGTCAGTTTTTAAAATTGGTGTGCTTGAACCGTTTAAGTAACTTGCATAGAAACCAGCCAAACCTTGGTTTGAAATATTTGATTTATAAACATTTCCTGTTGGTTCACCTTCAATGATTTCATCTTGACCACTGTTTCCATTTGTATATGAAACATAGAAATCATCTTTAATTTCCCAATGCGCGTAAACAGTGAATTGTCTTGTTATTTGTGGAACAAATGTAGGACTTCCCATAGCCTCATATTTATCATAACCATTTGAAGCACCATCCCTTACACAAGTCTTCTTATCTTCAATGCTAGCAACACTTTCATTGAATGTTTTATCATTAAATATTGCAACTTTCAATGAGAAATATTTTATATCTTTATATGTTGTGTTTGCAACATAATAAGGCGCACCAGCACTATCAAAACGAACAACATATTTCTTTGCTGAATCTTTTGGTTTGTAATACATATATGTTAAGTCATTTGTTAACGCAGGACCATTTTCACTCTCATCAAAGAATACAACATAATACTTAACACCATCATATTTATAATATAAATGATAACTATCAGTAATGCCATCACCTGCGGCATCAACAAATTCTGGTTGAATATAACACTTTGTGCCATCAATCACAATATAACCAAAGTTTGTGCTAGCAAAACTTGCATTATTTCCATCAGTAATTGAGTTTGAATTTGTTTCAGAATCAGCAAGTTTATTAGTGTTATCAACTTCAAACTTCTTTCCTGAAATAGGCAAACCATTATCTTCAGTTATATCAACACCGGTCATATTCTTATAATTGGTGTTATATTAGAGTTGATAATATTCATAATCAAAGATTGTAGATTCAAGTGCAGCCTTAGTTGTTCTAGAACCAACATCATTCTTGTTAACAAGATTAGAATAATAACCATACTCAGTTCTAAGTGTGTTAGAAATTAATACTGAACTTGGATCATCAGAATCATAAAGCCAATTAATTAAATAATAACCTGTTGAAACAGCAAACAAATCTGCTAAGTAATAATATTTAAGTTCAGCAGCATTTGGATCAGTAAACACTGCAGATGAGAATGGCTCATCAAAGTAAATAATAAATGTTAAGTTTGAAACAATTTCAGCAAAAACTTCACCATAATTTACAATGTTATCTTCATTTGGTTTTTGTCTTACAAATAATGAGTTGATTCCAACAAAACCTTTTTCATTTGCTTCAACATTACCAGCAGCATTATAACTATCATAGAAACCAACTGAATAAGCACTATCTTGATCATAACCATTAATTAAATCTTCAGTATCAATATTAAGGTTTACATCAATTGTGAATGTTTGCGCTCTCCACATTGCGAAAATATAAATAAATCTATCGCCATCTGCTTCATGATCACCAAATGCTTCATTATTATATCTTTCCCAATCTTTCAAACCAGCAGCATCATTATATTTATGAAGTTGAGCATATTTATTGTTGTATAATTGAGATAAATAATATGAATATTTATAGTTTTCACCTGATCTGTTATCAACAGATTCTCTTTCATTATAAAGAGCAATAACATCAGCATAAATAGCGTCGGTTTCACCATTAATTGCAGTATGATAGTATCTCGTAGAAACAGTAGACAATGATAACACATAATTGTTATTTGCAACTTGTAAACCATTATATTTATTAAGTTGACCGTTGCTGAATCCATTACTTACTTCATCTTTTGTTGGAATTTGAGGATCTCTAAAGAAGAATGACCAACCAATAAAATCATAACCTACACGGTTTGGTATTGCAGTATTTAAAACATATGCATAACCACTATCATCAAAATATGTGTTACGAATGTTATATTTATCACCTGAGCCGTCAATATCATTAATTTCGTAATCAGATTCAATTTCTGCTTTATTTGTTACCACTGTTGAACCAATTTCATAAATTGAATCACAATCAGCATCTGCATTATCTTCTTTATCACGATAATCAATAATAACATTATAATCATTTACAAGCCAATAAGCATATAAAGTGATATATCTATAATTTGCATCATCGCCTCCAGTTTCATCTCTTCTTCTCTCAATACTAACTTTACCATCAGCAACATTTAATACCGCTTTGCCATTTTCATCCAAAATAGGAGCACCAGTATTATTATCTCTAACAATAGCATAACTATCTAGTGTTAATGAAGTATCATAATATGCAAAAATAGATTTATCATTTGCATCTTCACTTGCTGTTAAATAATTTCTGTAAGATGCCGTTCCATTAATGAAATCATTATTAACATAAACACCTGATTCATCTTTTGTTCGATAATCATAATGATATACATAATAATTTCCATATTCTTTAAAGTATTTTTCACCTCTATAAACAATTTCACTATACACGCTTGTTTGCTTATCAGAAGTTTCATCATCATTGGTGAATGTTTCAAATTCATCAATTGAAACAAACACTTCTCCATGATCTTCAGTATCAACCCAACCACGAAGATAAGGCATTGCACGAATGTGATTATCTAAC
>JAFQBZ010000165.1 GCA_017399515.1 Clostridia bacterium
ACATTAGTTAAGAGATTTCCATCTTTAACAACAGGGTCAACTTCATTAGGGTCAGCATCTGGATTATAAACTTTTGGATTAAACGAAGATGATGTGTTTCCAACATTAAGCGCTAAAAAGTGTGCTCTTAATTGTTCGTGTGTATAGTGGTCTAAAAGTTCATTAGCCATTGGTGGCTTGATTTGACCTGATGAACTTGCCTTGTTTCCCATAAAGAGTGAATGCTTGTTTACAATAAGTTGGCTTATTTGCAAATTGCCTTCTGGTGCATCAACCACAGGTTCACCCTTTTGAGTTGCAAGCCACATAGCGTGTTGTGCTGGTCCATAGAAATAAACATTGTCTTCACCAAGCACTTGATAAACTTTAGCGTCTTTAGAGCACCACCAATTCTTCCATTCATCATCAGCCATACCTTTCTTTTTCATAAAGGTTCTAGAGAACGATATTGGAGCCCAAAGTGATTCTGGCCAAACATAGAATGTCAAATCGCCAAGCCCATCTTTTTCTGGAACAGGCACACCCCATGTAATATTTCCTGATAAACGGAAAGGAACAAGTGTTTTTCCGGTTCTATAACGAATTGCACCGGCAGAAATTGGCTCAACCTTGTCTTCAGGTGCAACTTCACTCTTTTCCCAAGAAGCAGCAGCCTTTCCTGATAAAATTTCACAAGCCTTCTCTCTGTCTGTTAAAGTTTCAAATTGAATAACAAAACTTGCCTTGCTCTTATCTTCAATTTGTGTAAATTTTGGAAGACTATCTGCAATCTTTTCAAATTCAGCCATAAAATCTTTCTTAATATAAATTTCTGGCTTCTTTAAAAATTCTTTAATTTCTTTTGTAACAAAATCACGAGTTGGTGTTTCTTTTTCAAGTTTTTCAATCCAACCCTTTAAAAGTTCGGTGTAATTTTGCAAATTGAAATACCAGTTTTCAATTTTTCTAAGTTCTGGTTTTGTGCCTGAAAGTGTTGAAACTGGGTCAATGAGTTCTTCTGGTGTATATTGGTGACCCAAATCACATTCATCAGCATAACCCTTTTCAGATTTGCAACCATCAATTGGGCATTTTCCAATAACTTGTCTTCCATTCAAGAAACAGTTCGCCTTTGTGTCATAAAATTGATATGTTGAAAGTTTTGAAAGTGTTCCATTTTCATAAAGTCTTTCAAAAATTTCTTCACTAACCTTTTTGTGCATTTCAGCAGACTCACCAATTGCAGAACCTTCAAAATGGTCTAAACCAATTTCAAACTTTTCAAGTGTTTCAATATGCTTCTTGTTATATTCAAGAACCATATCAAAAATAGACTTGTCATAGCCTTCTGCTGTTCTTTTTCTATATGTTTCAAGCGCTGGTGAACCATAACAGTCAGTTCCAGACACAAAAATTACATTATCTTTTCCAAGTTTGTCTTTTAAGAATCTTGCAAAGAAGTCTGCATAAACAAACATACCACAAACATGGCCATAATGAAGTTCTTTGTTTCCATAAGGCATACCAGCAGTCACAATTGCACGCTTTGGAAATTTTGGTCTGTTTGCTTTCATTCTTTCTAAAATTTCTTTCATTTTAACAATATCCATAATCGCTCTCCAAAATAAATTGAAAATAAAAAATCACCAAACAAATTGTTGCTTGGTGATATATTGTTTCACAAGCAACAAAAATGCCTGTGTGCTTTCACACACAGTCTATCGTTGTTGTTGTGCTTCTTTATAATTTCTAATCATAGTTTAATAATACTCTCTTAAAATCAGCCTGTCAATATATTTAAAGTTTAAATTTAACACAAAATCAAACTTTTTGGCTATTTCTTCTTTTTCTTCACAACTTCTGCAACATCTCTTTTGTAAGGATAAGGCAAAAGTTCAAGTGAATCAACTTTCAAAACATCACCTGTTTCAACATCTTCTAAAATAACATCAAAACTATCGTTAAACTTGTCAAAAGTATATCTGCAAAGCCCACATGGCGAAACCACACGAGTTGTGCCATCTTCATTCATTTTAACGGCAACCATTGCTTCAA
>JAFQBZ010000166.1 GCA_017399515.1 Clostridia bacterium
GATATTTGAGAGGATCTGCTCCTAGTACGCAAGGACCAGAGTGGACGTACCTACTGTGCATCGGTTGTTCTGCCAAGAGCATAGCCGGGTAGCGGAGTACGGAAAAGATAAGCGCTGAAAGCATATAAGCGCGAAACTTGCCTCAAGATAAGATATCTCATATCATAAGATAGTAAGACCCCTTGAAGACTACAAGGTTGATAGGCCAGGTGTGGAAGTGCAGTAATGCACGCAGCTGACTGGTACTAATAGGTCGAGGGCTTGATCACAATTATTGTGAAATAGTATGATTACTACGAATTCATATGTGAACAGGCTTCATAAACTGATTCGATAATATGCAGTTGCCAATGTGCGAAACTATTGACATTTTAATAATTATATGTTAAAATAGTCATGTTAAATCAGTAATACCACTTCAAACGAAGTGTTGTTATACCATTAACGGTGATCATGCCGAAGAGGTCCACCTGTTCTCATACCGAACACAGAAGTTAAGCTCTTCAGGGTCGAAAATACTTGCTTGGAGACGAGCCGGGAAAATAGAACATTGCCGTTTTTCAAATCAGAAGTGCGAAAGCACTTCTTTTTTTGTGCTTGATTTTTAATAGTTATTATGTTATAATTATAATATCATATAGTGTGGTGAAGGGAGGCTTTATAGCAAAATGGAAAATAAAGAAATTGTTATTAATAAAAGAACTTATAACATTGTTGACCAATATGTTTATGGAAATAGAGCGATTTCAATTTTAGAGCGAAATGGTCAATATTTCATTGATAATTATGAGGGAATGGGGCTTTTTGTTGGTCCATTTGCTGATGCTGTGAAAACAGGGGATAACGGTGAAGTTTTAGTTAAAGATTTTAAGAAAGATTATTACTATGTTCCTGCAATTAAAGGTGAAAAACCAGATGGAATTAGTTTTTTGAAAGAATATCATCCAGAATATCATTTTGCACAACCATATTACTATTATAATGGCTCAGGTGCTGCGATTGCTGTTATGGAAGATGGCTCATATAGAATGAAATATTCATCTGGAAGAATCTCTGAGCAAAAATATAAAGCATATAGACAGTTTGATTGTGTGCTTAATTTTGATTCTATGCGATATTTAAAACCTGAAATTAAAGATTTGAAAGACATTCATTATCACATAGATTATTATCAAACCGAAGATGACAAGCATTATATTAGGGCACTTGACTTAGAACTTCCTTTATATGCTCAAGTTTCTGAAAAGTTTGAAACTTATTATGAAGAAGATGAACTTGCGTTGTTAACAGTTTCACATTACTTAAATTATTCACTTGGTTTAACAAAATTAGAAGATTTGCCTCATCAAATGTTTAATAATGACACAGTTTTGCTAGCAATTTTAAGACAAGAAAAAACAAAGATAAAAGAAACTATTGCAACACAATCAAGCGGTGCAAGAAAAAGTGTTCAAGCAGCAGCAAAAAATGAAGATTTAGCGGCAATTGATGAAGTTGAAATTGACTTAGACGAATTGCAAGCCAAACTTGATAAAATTGCAGCCATTGTCATTGAGAAGAGAAAGGTTGCTTTTCGTGAGCAAGAAAAATTGGCTGCAATTGATAAAAAAGAATCTATGGCAACAAGAAAAACTGACAAGGCTTTAGATGTTGATTCAATTATTAGAAAATCAGCGGCAAAACCAAGAAAGAAAAAGGTTGAACAAGCCGGTGGTGCTAGTGAAAAAGCAAGCGAATAAGGAGATTTAAGTTATGAAAATTTCTGGTGAAAAATTAAGCAAAATCATTGATATGTATTTTGAAGATTTAAGTAGTGAACTTAAAAAGATTGTTCCAAACAACAAAAAAGACAGTTAATCTGTCTTTTTTTATTTTGGTTTTTGATAATCTTGACAATTTATCTGGGTTCATATATTATTGAAGCATAAGAATTTTGGAGGGCTTTTACCTATGCGAAAAACAGGGGCTCAAATTATGATGGAAAACATAAGAAAAACCCAAAATGAGTTTTTGAATATGAATGGGGAACAAAGGCTTGCTTTTTTAGATAGATATGAAGTTTTACAGCCTTATCAAAAAACTGCATTGCTTCAGTGCAGAAAGTTTATGTCTGCAGCAGAAAAGAAAAAGTTTAAACAAATGATGGAGAAAGCGGCAGGTTCAGCAAGGTTAAATGAAGATGAACCTCAACCAAATTAAATAAAGGAAATTAATATGGATAAATTTAGAAAATTATGTAAAAAACCATTGATTATTGTTGCACTTTCGTTAATGGGTGCGTGTTTGCTTGGCTGGATTGTTATGCTTTGCATTCCTCACGGAAAAACTTATGTTTATAAATATGAAGTGGGCACAGTGCAATACACTTATAAAATTGAACTTGGTGACAAATTTGTTGAAACCCACACAGTTGCTGATGATTCTGGAAAAGAAACCAATTTAAAAACAGCAAAAGATAAAGAATATGAATATGAAGTTTCAAACGGAAAGTTATTCTTGCTTGACGGATTCACTGATGAAAAAGTTGAAATTGGTGAAATCAATTCAAGAAAATTAAGTTTGAATTATAATATTGAAAAAGATGGTGATAATGCCGTGCTTTACTGTAGTGTTAACAGAGCATTAAGCATTGTGTTTTCCATCGGCATATATTTTGGAGTGTTCCTTTTAGCAATTTGCATTACTGTGAACTATATTCATAAAAAACAAGAATTGCTTAAAGAAAAAGCAGAAAACATTGCAGAAGTTCAAAGAGAAAAACAAGAGGCAGAAATGGCAGCAAAAAAAGAAGCGTAATGCTTCTTTTTTTAGTGTGTAAATTTATTTTGGTTGAAAACTAACGCAAATTGGTGATTCTTTGTTTGCGTTTGGTTGAACGGTGATTCCGTTTGCTTGGCAAACACCTTCTTCATTAAAAAGGCATTTTGCGTTGCAGTCAACTTCAATATCTTTCCTGATTGGTGGTTGACCAATTTTTTCTTCTTCAATTGTCGTTTTTTCGACAGGGGAATAGGTGTCGCAAGTGGTGTCTTTTTTCACATTTACCACTTTTGATGTGCAGTTGCAGTTTTTGTTATATTCACAAGCCTGTCTTTTGCATTTTAAATCATACATAATTAAACTCCTTTTTCTTATTATTTGCAGATAAACTTGGAAATAATCTTAATTGACAAAAAAACTATCGCATTATATAATGAGTGTAGAGTTATTATTTAAGGAGATTATTATGAAAGTTATTTTGACAAAAGATGTTAAGGCTCAAGGCAAAAAGGGAGATGTTATCAATGTTAGTGATGGATATGCAAATAACTTTTTATTTAAAAATGGTTTAGCAGTTCCAGCAAACCAAGCAAATGTTAACACAAACAACAAGCAAAAAGAAGCAGAAGCAAAGCGTATTGCTGAAGAAACTGCTGCAGCAAAAGCAGACGCTGAAAAAATGAAAACAATGGAACTTGTTTTTAACATTGAAGTTGGTGCAAATGGAAAGGCATTTGGTTCAATTTCAGGAAAAGAAATTGCTGAAGAACTTTCAAAGAAAGGCATTGCAATTGACAAAAAGCAAGTTGTTTTAAACAGTGCAATCAAAATGATTGGGGTTTATGATGTTGAAGTGAAACTTTATAAAGGGGTTTCAGGAAAAGTTAAAGTTAATGTTCAAGCAAAATAATTTTAAGGAAAAACTATGGCGTCAGTGATAAAGGGAATCTTTATTGATGTTAACAAAAGTGTTGAAGTTCATATTAAAATTGAAAACAGAAAACTTGGTTTTGAACTTGTTTATCCAAAAGAGAAAGAGCAGAATGTTGGTTTTCGAAACTATGTTAACAACATAAGGAAAATGCTTAAAGTTGAATATCACATTTCTAATGAAAACAAGGTTGTTGGAATCGATGTTTTTCTTGGAAGATTTAAACTGGGAGAAATTTCTTCTTACCAGTTATTTGGTATGGTCGATAATAAATCGAAATATCATGGTTTTTATTATTTAAACTCAAGTGAAGAGCGAATTTTGTCGCAGGGAAACATTCAAAGCATTGAAGAAATGGGTGCACCTTTTGAAAGGTATGAAACAAAGAAACCACTCACAGATTTGCACACTCATTTGTCAGGGGCTCTCACTGCTGACGATTTGATTTTAATTGCAAAAAAGTTTAATCCGCATATTCCTGTTGAAATAATCAAGAAGGCAGGGATTGATGTTTCAAAATATGAAAAATATCTTGAAATTACAGAAGAAAAAGGCTTTGATGGAAAACCGGTTGAAGTTTCAAGATTGGCATTTAACAGTCTTTCTGCTGAAGATATTGAAAGATATAAAAGCAAACTCAGCATTAATGTTAATGCGCAGGAAACCTTTGGTGCAATGGAAGAGTGTTATTCATTTAGGCACCCAATAGTAAGGCTTGGTGACAAGTCTTATGGCGAAAATGTTTCCATTGAAGATTTATTCGCTGAACAACTTAGGTGTCTTGCAAAACACTATCAAAAAACCGGCATTAAATATGCAGAACTTTCAATTTCCGAAATCTGCAAAACTCCTGACGATTTCTTAATTGTTATTGACAGGGTTATGCCAAAAATTGAAAGAGAGTTTCCTGATGTTGCTCTCAGGTTTTTGGGAGCAATTCCAAGAACACTTAACAGACCTGAACTTAAACTTAGAAATGAAAATTTGCTTAAAGTTGCAAGCAGTCCTTATGTTGCCGGTCTTGATGTTATGGCTCATGAAGTTAACAAAACTAAGCACTTTGCAGAAATCATTAAAGATTGTTTAGATTATTCAAGAGAAAAGAAAGACCCTAACTTTGTTATTCGTGTGCATGCAGGCGAAAGTGATATGCATTATGACAATGTTAAGCAGTTCTTGAAAATTATCAATGAATATTGTGAAGAATATAAAACAAAACCACCTGTGATTCGAATCGGTCACGGAATTAATGGTTTTGACGATGAAACTTTGGCACTTGCTGTGAAACTTGGGGTTATTGTTGAAATTAACTTAAGTTCAAATCTTGCACTTAACAATGTGGACAGTGTGACACAAGTGCTTTTAAAGAAATATAAAAAAGCAGGTCTTAAAATTGTTCTTGCAACCGACGGTCATGGAATGTACTCAACTGACTCTCATCAAGAAGTTGAACTTGCAATTGCTGCAGGGCTTACTCCTGATGATATTGTTGAAATGATGGGGCAGGAAAGCGAATATATTGAAAATGCACAAGCGGCTTATTTGAAAAAGAAGAGAGTTAACAGGCAAGAAAAAATCAATTATTTGGTTGAACTTGCTGAAAATTTAAACTTAAAACTTACAGATGCAGGAATCAATGTTGAAAAGTTTTCTGCACTTCCTAAAAAAGAAGCAGCAAAGCAGTTGTTTACTTTGATGGTTACTTCAAAAGTTGGCAAAATCAATATGATTGCCGAAAAAGAATATGAAGCACTTTTAACTTCTGGCATTTTAAATTTAAGTGCAGCAAATGTTTCAAATTTGAGTGCAGAGCAAATTGATGCACTTATTGAAAATTTGCCTCGTGAATATTATTTTTATAATCACAGCCTTGACAAAGAAAAGTTCAAGGTTTTAAATGACACAGCAGTTGCTGAAAGATTAAAAACCAATAGATATTTAAAGAATAAAATTTTGGCGTTTAAAAAGTGTATGATGGGCACTGCAAACAATCGAAAAATAAAAGTTTATAATCAGGCAGACTCAATTCCAACCATTCAAGGCAAACACCCAATGTGTATTGTTGGTTATGTTGGAAATCAATGGGACGAACTTGGTGAAGAGGGAAAGAGAGAAATTATTTCCGAAACCATTGAAATTGTGGCTTCACTTAACCCTGAAGAAGTTATGCTTGTGGCGTCAACCGCAAAGAGTGGTTTTAATAAATGTTTGATTGAGATTGTGAAAAGGGTTAACCCTAAACTTCAAATTTTAGGCTTTACAAATGAAGAACAATTAAAGCGTATTGGTGAAGATGAAATTAAATGGATTAGAAAGAACTTCCATGTGATAAAGATTGAAGAAGGCAATCAGTTTGATTATTCAACTGAACTTGCAGATTATTTAAAGAAATATGGCGGAAGAATGGTGTCGTTTGGTGACGGCTCACATTTAAAAGACCATATTATCAATCTTCATAACAAAAACGGAAATGTTCACTTATATAATGGAAAGTTCAGTGGCTCGAGCAAAGTTGATTTCCTTCGTGGAAATGGTTATGAATTTGCCGATTCAAAAGATTTGCTTGAACAACTTGAAATTGCTGGAAAATTATCGCAAAAGCAAATTGATGAACTTGCTGATGAACTTTATTTAAAAATGGAAGAACCTGCAAAATATAAAGAGATTATGCGTGGAAAATAGACAAAATAAAAACACCTGAATTTCAGGTGTTTTTTTATTGTGTTTTTATTGTGGTTGGCTTTGATTTAAAAGTTCAAATTTTTGAGTATATTCTTTAATAATCTTTTCTTGTTCCGCTTGTGGAAGTTTTGAAAAGTGTTTATCATTTTCAATAAAAACTTCTTTAACAGGGTCGAAGTATCCAGCAATAAAACAGGTTGGAAGAAGTCTTATGTTTGCGCCTTTGCTTGTTTCAAGTGGGGTAACCTTTCCACATCTTCCTTCATTTTCAGTTGGGCGTTCTTCATAGCCAAATTTTGAGAAGAATTCGTGCGTGGAGTCATCTGTTGTTTTTGCACCTATGATTTTTAATAAACTGCTAGGAATATTGATAACCATTGGGGCAGTAGGGGTTTCAAGATAGAATTTATTTTTATCAACTGCGTTGCTGTCAAGCACGAACATTGTGGCAACGAATGCTCTTTCAAGGTCAATGCTTCCATCACTATTTAAACAATGTTGAATTTTTCTAGAGTAAGGGCTATGTGAAACGCGAAGCCCTGTTTGAAGTATTCTTTCAGGAATGCTATTATTATTTGTTTCGTGACTAGCAACAAAATCTGCAGGGTGTTCGGCTGTATATTTTTTTAAAAATAAATAATAAGAATCGGTTTTCATAAAGTGCCTCCTTATGTGATTTTATTATATCAAACAACGCTAGAAAATATCAATATTTTGGCTATGTTTTTGTCATAAAAAAATAATTAAAAAATTTTTAAAAACCCCAGTCGCGAAACCGTGTGTGCGTCTGCGGCAAGACACTTGGTGTTATTTTTACAAAAAGTAAAAATTAACACTTTTTTGTCTGCCTTGACTTTCCCCACAAATCTTTTTCAAATCTTTGCGGGGACCCCAAATTAACGGGTTTTACATCAAAAAAAATATTTTAAATTTTTTCAAAAAA
>JAFQBZ010000167.1 GCA_017399515.1 Clostridia bacterium
GAGTGAAATCACATCGACAATGGTTGTGATGAATGGGTTGGCAACAACTGCTGGGTCGAGTTTAATTTTCTTTGCTAGAAGCGGCAAAATTGCCCCCACAAGTTTCGCAATGCATATGGTTGCAAATAGTGATAATGAAACAACAAATGAGATTTTAAAGGTGTAATCATAACCAAAAATCAAGTTGTCAATAAGCATAAGTTTTCCAAAGCAAGCAACTGCCAAAACAAATGCAACAATCACTGCAACGCGAATTTCTTTCCAAATAACTTTAAGCACATCTTTCAGTTCAACTTCGCCCGTTGCAAGCGACTGAATTATGGTTACTGATGCTTGACTTCCTGAGTTTCCGCCGGTTCCCATAAGCATTGGAACGCAGGCAAAAAGAAGGGGAGAAAGACTGTTTAATGTGCTTTCATAAACATTGATAATAATGCCTGTGAATGTGGCAGAAATAAGCAAAATTAAGAGCCATGGCAAACGGTTTTTAAAAATTGAGAACACATTTGTTTGAAGATATGGTTTTGTGGTTGGTGCGATACCTGCCATTTTGCTGATATCTTCTTGGCTTTCTTCTTGAATGATGTCGATAGCGTCATCAATTGTAACGATACCGGTGATTCTGTTTTCATTGTCAACAACAGGAACTGCAAGAAGGTCATATTTTTGAAGCATATTTGAAACTTCTTCTCGGTCAGTGTTTGTGTGTGCATAAATGACATTTTCTTGCATGAAATCGCCGATTTTATCGTTTGGTTTATGAAGAATTATGTCTTTTGCTGAAACAGTTCCAAGAAGGCGTTTTTTGTCGTCTGTGACATAACAAGTGTAAATTGTTTCTTTGTCAATCGCTTGTTTTCTCATTTTTTTGAGTGCTTCAGAAACAGTCATTTTTGTTCGAAGGGTGACGAACTCTGTTGTCATAATGCTTCCAGCACTGTCTTTTGGGAAACCGAGAATTTTATTTAATGTTGCTCTTGTTTCAGGCTTTGAAAGTTTCAAAAGTCTAATTACAACATTTGAAGGCATTTCTTCAATAATATCAACAGTATCATCGACAAAAAGGTCATTGATAATGTTTGAAACTTCGGCGTCAGTGAATGTGTCAATAAGCATTTTTTGACGATCAGCGTTCATGTCAACGAAAACTTCACTTGCAAGGTCTTTTGGAAGAAGACGGAAAATAACCACAACTTTTTCTTTATCAATGTCATTGATAAGGTCTGCAATATCAGCAGGCTCCATTTCAGCAAGAAGTGGCTTTAGTGATGAAAACTTTCTATTTTCAATGTTATCAATAATTTCAAGAAGTTTTTCATGACGAGTGTCTGCTTCGGCTTTCAAAAGAATTTCATTAAGCACTTTTTGATTGACATCTTTTTCAACATCAGCCTCTAAAAGTTCTTCAGAAATTTCTTTGAATTCATAGCCACTAATATTATCAATTAAATATTGTTGAAGTTCTGTTTTAAATTTAACGAAAACCCTTGCTGAAACTTCTTCAGGAAGTTTAGGGAAAATTTTAACAAGCAACTCATTATCAATTTTTGAAAGGGCACGAGCAAGGTCAGTGGTGTTAATTTTCTCAATCATTGAATTAAGTTCGTCAAATTTCTCTTCGTTGAACAATTCTTCAATTCTATTGTTTAACATAGTTTTTCTCCAATAAAAAAAGTCCTGCAATAAATACAGGACCTTTCAAAGTATATCGACTTTTTTGAATAATCCCGTTCAAGCGTCAACTCCACAGGGCAGTGGCATTGCGTTAAATTTCCCCTTGAAAGTGTTGTCGAGAAAATTTGTTAACCTGCAAACAAAAGTCTCCTTTTGAGAGCGGCAGCAACCCGTATCCCTGAGGTAGCCTTACCTACCGATTTATATCACAAATTGATTATACAACTATAACTTAACTAATGTCAATAGTTTAACAAAATTCTTATTATATTTTATTCAAAATTAATTTTTTTTGAAACAGTCAAAAATGTTTATTAAATGTGATGTTTTTAAATTTTGAAAATAGGTTTAAATTGTAAATTTCACAAAAATAATCATTAAAAAATACACTTTAAACAAAAAATTTTAAAAAAATGCAATCTTAGAAAATTAATAATATTTTAATTTGAAATTATAAAAATTATAAAAAAGATAATTTTTTAAATTATTCATTTGTTTGTGTTTTTGCTTTTACTGAGTTATAATAAGCGCAGAAGGTGGAGATTTTTATGAATTTTATTGAAACAATTTACAGCAAAATTTTACTTATGAGAAAGAATAAATTTAGTTTCCATGATGTTGCAAAAGCAACAGGGCTCACTTATGGTTTTGATAAGCGAACTTTGATTGACACTCTTGAAACACTTGTTAAACAAGAGAAACTTGGCAAACTTAGAAATGGTGATTATGTGGTGCTTAAAAAGTCACAAACAATTAAATGCACAATTTTAGGCACCAGCAAAGACTATGCTTTTGCAAGACCATTTACCGGTGAAAAAGATAAAGATATTTTTATTGCCGAAGCAAACCTTAATGACGCGTGTCACGGTGACACAGTTCTCGTTGAAGTTGGAATTTCAGGCAAAGATAGAAATTATAAACGCAATTTGCCACTTGTTGCAAAAGGTAAGCAAGAAGGCAGAGTTGTTAAAATTTTAGAGCGTGGTTTTCAAGTTGTTGTGGGCATTATGTCGATAAATGAAAGGGGAATTGCTACAGTTATTCCTGATGACAGACGCTTTGCTGACTCAGTGTTTGTGTCTAGTGAAGATATTAATGGGGCACAAAACAACACAAAGGTTGTGCTTGACATTCTTGACTATCCATCAAACATCAAAATGGCAAGAGGTCGTGTTCGTGAAATTTTGGGTGACCCAAATGATGTAAGAGTGACAACACTTTCAATCATTCGTTCATTTAACTTAATTGAAGAGTTTCCTGATGATGTTGTTGCTGAAGCAGACAAGGTTAGCATTCCGGTTTCAAAAGAAGACCAAAAAGGCAGAAAAGATTATCGTGACAGACTTATAATCACAATCGATGGTGACGATGCAAGAGATTTCGACGATGCTATCTCACTTGTTAAAGATGGCGAAAATTACAGACTTGGCGTTTATATTGCCGATGTTTCTCACTATGTTCGAGGGGGTTCAAAAATTGACCAAGAAGCATTCAAAAGAGCAACATCTGTTTATTTTCCTGACCATGTTCTTCCAATGCTTCCGGTTTCACTTTCAAATGGAATCTGCTCACTTAATCCAAAAGAAGACAGATTCACAATGGCTGTTGAAATGCTTATCAGCCCAGCAGGAAAAGTGCTTGATTATGAAATTCATAAAGGCATTATGCAGTCAAGTTATCGTATGACCTACACAAAAGTTACCAAAATTTTAAATGGTGATAAGAAACTTTGTGAAGAATATAAAGAAATTGTGCCAATGCTTGGGCTTATGGCAGAACTTGCAAAAATCTTGATTACAAGAAGAGATAACGCAGGAAACCTTGATTTCGACATTCCAGCACCAGAAATTCATTTGAATGAAGATGGAACTGTTAAAGAAATCATTAGAAAGCCTCGTGATATTTCTGACAGAGTTATTGAACAGTTTATGGTGCTTACAAATGAAGTGGTTGCACGCCACTTTGATAAGATGAAAGTTCCTTTTGTTTATCGTATTCACGAAACACCAACAATGGAAAAAGTTCAAAAATTCAGGGCTTTTGCAGGAAGTTTGGGGCTTCGTTTCCAAACAACAGGAAGTGAGGCTAGCCCAAAAGACTTCCAAACACTTTTGAAACTTTCAAAAGGTCAAGATTATTCAACTGCACTTTCAAAAGTTATGCTTAGAAGTATGCAAAAGGCGAGATATGAAGTTCAAAATCTTGGTCACTTTGGTTTGGCACTTAAAGATTATTGTCATTTCACTTCGCCAATTAGAAGATATCCTGACCTTACAATTCACAGAATTATGACTGAAATTTTAGAAGGCAGATTTGATAAAAAGAAATATGAATTTTTTGAAGAATTTGCCGCTCAATCAGCAGAGCGTTCAAGCACAATGGAGCGTCAGGCTGAAGAAGCAGAGCGTGCTGTTGACGCGCAAAAGATGACTGAATATATGCAAACTAAGATTGGTGAAACATTTGAAGGCATCATTTCAGGCGTAACACAAAATGGTTTCTTTGTTGAACTTGAAAACACCATTGAAGGTTTTGTTTCAGTTTTAAGACTTCCAAAAGGTCATTATGACTATAACGAAAATAATTATAGTTTGAGCGGTCTTGGAAAAGTGTATCGCATTGGTGATAAAATTGAGATTCGCGTGGTTTCAACTGATATAGTTCTTAGAAGAATTGATTTCGAACTTGCAGACTTCCACAGAGAAGTTAGTGAAGATGAGTTTAATCGTTTTAATGAAGACAGACGAGATGACAGAAACAATGACAGAAAAGGTTCTTCTAGAAGAAACGATAGAGATGACCAAAGGGGCAGAGAAAGAAAAGGCTCAAAACAAGGCAGGGGCAGGGGTTCAAGAAGATAATTTTTGAAATCTTGTCACAAAAATCAAAAAAATTACGCACAAAAAAACAGGTGAATTTCACCTGTTTTTTGTTTGTTGTTTTATTGTGGTTGGAATGCACTTGGGTCAAACGATTCTGGCATTGGAAGAAGTGGTGCACTGTCTGTGTATGGTTTTTCTTTTCTTCTTTTATATTCGTCCATAAATGTGTATGAAAATTCTACTTTTCTTCTAAAGTCTGAAAGTGAACTTAAACTTTTTGCATAAGACTCAATTTTTGATTCACTTTGTGGTTTTTCAAGACCAACAAATGTTGTGTCAAAACCATAAACAACTGAAATTTTATTGTTTTGTCTGTTTGCAGCAGCATATTTTTTTGCATAACTATATAAAAGTGCTTCAAAATCAGGGTGCGAAGAGTTTGGAAGTTTCACTGCTTGAACATCTGAAAAGTCGCATTTGTCAAGGTCATATTTTTCCTTAACAATGGTTGAATTTTTGATATAGTTTGCTGTTGTTTGACTTGCGGCAGATGGACTCTTTGAAAGATTAGCATAATTTTTAATGAGTTCCATTCTAACATATTCTTTGATAAGGTCTTCATGTTCTTGAACAAGTGCAGCAAAATCTCTTTTGTGTTTTTTAACAGCGTCAAATGTTGCGGCTTTGGTCATTTCAGCATTTGCATAATATGCCTGCTTTGTGGTTGCAAAACCGTCTGTTAAGTTATATGTGGTAAGTGTTGGAAGAATAGGGAAAGAGATTGTGTCAAAAACATTGTTTGAATCTAATTTGATTTTGATTGTAAGTTCAGCAGGAATACCTGTTGTGTTGCATAAATCAATGATATATTTCACATGTTCATGAGAAAAACCTTCAGTCCAAAATTCGTCAGAATCTTTTTCTGGGTGAGAATTATAAAATGTTGTTTTAATGTCAAAATAAGGTCTTGTGCCTTGGCTTTTTCTTAAAAATTTACTAGGATTTGCATAACTGCTCATAATGAATCTCCTTAGTTTGCGCCTAGCGCATATTTGTAATTATATTATAACTAATTTTAAATAGAAAGTCAATATTTATCGAAATTGTGCTAAAATTTAATCATAATAAATAATTGTTATAATCTATTGATAATTATAAATAGTTATGATATAATATTTGTATGAAAATTTTAACAGAGAACAGAGAAGCACGACATAATTATTTTTTAGAGCAAGCCTTTGAGGCGGGCATTGTTCTTGTTGGCAGCGAAGTGAAGTCAATTCGTGCAGGCAAGGCTAATCTTAAAGATAGTTATGTGCTTATTCGAAATGGTGAAGTCTTTCTTTTAAACTGTTTCATTTCAAATTTTGACAAAACAGGAATGTTCAAGCCAGATGAAAGAAGAACAAGAAAACTTTTGCTTAACAAGGCTGAAATTTTTAAGTTAGAGCGAAAAACAAAAGAGCAGGGTTACACCATTGTTCCAACAAAAATGTATTTTGTGGGTGACAAAGTTAAAGTTGAAATTGCTCTTGCAAAAGGTAAAAAACTTTACAACAAAAAAGAAGACAAAATGAAAGCCGACCTTAAGCGTTATGCTGAAAGGCAAATCAAAGTTGGTTAAAATTTTCGTGAAATATTATGGGGGTGTTTCTGGTTTCGACAGGAAGCAAGAAATGCTATTTATAAGCGTGTGTGTAGCCTCGACCTACATTAAAAACGAGAAAAAAATAAACGCAGATAATAATTCTGTTGCTACTGATGTAGCAATCGCTGCTTAATTTATAGCGGCACGGCAATTTAAAATTGCTCACAGGTTTTAAGTTGTTGTTATAATATGTGGGGTGAACATTTTAGATGTTCGTGCTAAAATGTTCGAGATTTAACGGACTGGCTCAAAATGATTTTGTTTGTTTAAAGTTTTGGGTAAGACAACAAAATAAACTAGCACACGAAGAAGGGGTAGTCTTTCTCTTTTTGGACGCGGGTTCAAGTCCCGCCACCTCCACCAAATAATTAAGGCAAGTTTTGGCTTGTCTTTTTTTATTTCGAAAAATTTATATTTAATGTCCGTTTTTTTGGACAATATGTTTGGTATGATGTGGATAATAACAAAAAGCCAAAGGAGAAAACTATGAAAGAGTTTGATAGAGTTATTGGATATGAATCAATCAAAAAAGAATTAAAAAGAATTTGTGATATTTTGGTGAATCCTGAAAAATATGACAAATTTGGGGTTAAAGCCTCACAGGGCTTGCTTTTGTTTGGTGACCCAGGGGTTGGCAAAAGTTTAATGGCGGAATGTTTCATTAATGCCACAAAAAGAAAGTGTTTTGTTTGCAGAAAAACCAAGCCAAACGGTGAATTTGTTAATGAAATCACAAAAACATTTGAAGATGCAAAAGCAAATGCGCCATCAATTGTTTTTCTTGATGATATGGATAAGTTTGCAAATGAAGATGAAAGAAGACCTGACACTGAAGAATATGTGACCATTCAATCTTGCATTGATGGAATTAAAGGCAGTGATGTGTTTGTTGTTGCGACCGCAAATGATATTTACAAACTTCCTTATTCACTTCGAAGAACAGGCAGGTTTTCAAAAAGAATTGAGGTGAGAGCACCTGAAGGCAAAGATGCAGAAAATATCATTAAGTTTTATTTAAGCCAAAAAGACAAGGTTGGAGATATCAACTTAACCGAAATTTCAAGGCTTCTCACAACAAAAACCTGTGCCGATTTAGAAATTATTGTAAATGAAGCAGGGGTTTATGCTGCAGCAGAAGGCAAAGAAAAAATTGAGCATAATGATATGGTTAGGGCATGTTTAAGAGTGTTATATGATGCACCTGAAGCAGAAGAATCTGTGTTTTCAAACAGCAGTGAAAAGAACAAAAAGACTGCTTATCACGAAGCAGGACATATTGTTGTTGCCGAAATTTTAGAGCCTGAAAGTGTAACCCTTTCATCTATTGCAAATTACACAGGTGATGCTGCAGGAATCACCTCAACTTATCAAACAAATGATTATTATCATTCAATCAAATATATGAAAAACAGGGTGAAAGTTGTGCTTGGTGGAAAGGCTGCAACTGAAATTGTGTTCGGTGAAGTTGATGTTGGTGCAACAAATGATTTAAACAGAGCATTTAAAATTGCATCAAGATTTGATGATGACTATTGCGGAATAGGATTCGATTCAAATATTCGATACAATCATGATTCATCAGATATGCAGAGAGAAAGACATAATCAAAAACTTGCAGTTGAACTTGAAAAATCTTATTTAGATGTAAAAGAAATTATTGTTAAAAATCGTGAGTTTTTAGAAAAATTGGCTAACAAACTTTTAGAAAAAACAACAATTATGATGAGTGATATTCAAGAAATCAAAAAAA
>JAFQBZ010000168.1 GCA_017399515.1 Clostridia bacterium
GCCTCGGCTTTTCCCTTAAAATCAGCAAGTGTTAAGTTTAAAATATTCTCTAAAACAGTTGCCCCAAGCCCTGTTGTGTAACTGTTTATAAGCACAAATAAAGGTTTTTCTGAAAGCACCTGTTTGCAAAGTGCAACAAAATCATAAAGATTTTCTTCAAGTTTCCAAACCTCGCCATTTGAACCCCTGCCATAACTTGGTGGGTCCATAATGATTGCGTCATATTTATGACCCCTTCTAATTTCACGGTTCACAAACTTTGTGCAGTCATCAACGATATATCTAACAGGCTTATCTTCAAGCCCAGAGATTCTAACATTTTCTTTGCAACGGTCAACCATATTTTTTGCTGCATCAACATGGCAAACAGAAGCCCCTGCTGCAGCGCAAGCAACGGTTGCACCACCTGTGTAACCAAACAAGTTTAAAACTGAAATTGGTCTGCCAGCATTTTTGATTAAATCTGTCATTCTGTCCCAATTATAGGCCTGTTCTGGAAACAACCCTGTGTGTTTAAAACCCATTGTTTTAAGTGAAAATTTAAGGTTTTTATAAGAAACAGTCCACTCTTCAGGAGTTTTCTTCTTATATTCCCAAGCACCGCCACCGGTTTCACTTCTGTGATACCAAGCATTTATGCTTTTGTCTTTATTAAGTTCTTTTTTTGCATGCCAAATAACTTGAGGGTCTGGACGAAGCAAAACAACACCATTCCAATTCTCAAGTTTTTCTCCGTCACCGGTTGCTAAAACTTTATAATCTTTCCATTCACTTGCAATTTTCATAATACTCTCTAATAGTTATCTAAAATTAAGTTCAAATCGATAATATCAGCACTAACAATAATAACTTTCGCAGGCTCTGTGTAGTTGCCATTTTCAGTGAGAATAACACTTGAAAGTTTTCTGTTTTGCTGGAACATATACATTAAATTTTCAACAGTAAGGCTTGTTGGTGCAACTTCATAGTGGCTGGTTTCATTGAAAATGTCTAAACATTTTGAAACCGGTTCCATCATTGCATCATCAATATCTTTTCCGTTTGCAATAAACCTGCCAATGCCATCAACAATCATTTTTCTGTTGATAACACCAACAAGTGTTCCTGAAATATAAACAGGAACAACTGAATAACCCTTTTTCCACATTTCACCAACAACATTGTGAAGTGTTTCATCACCGCTAACCGAGAACACTTCTCTAGGACGCAAACATTCAATAACTCTTGGTGGAGTGTTGATTATTCTGGCGATTTTTTCTAATTTTTCAACCACATCAACATTTGGCTCAGCAATAATTTCATCACTGCTTCTGTGAACTATTGCATTTCTAAGTCTGCCATAATCAATAAGGTCTTCTTCAAATTTCTTAACAACAGTGTTAACTGTTGCAACTTTTCTAATCATATCGGCAAAATTAAGAGTTCTCTTTATTGAGTAAATATCTCTAAGCCCTTGGTCTAATCTGTTATAAGCAGATATAAATCTTTTCGCTAATTCGTTTTTTTCCATATTTGCTCCTTATGATATAATAATAACAAAAATAATTTCACAAGTCAAAAATTATAAGGCACGCTAAAACATTTGTTTTTCTTGTGCATTTCCGCCTGCAATTAAGTCTGCCGCCATTTTTATACCTTCAGTTAAGCCTTTTGTGTTTTTGGTTGTTAAATAAACATAGTCACCGCTGTCATAGTTTAAAATTTTTGATTGGTCTTCTGGTGACAAAAGTGCAAAAGACACAGGGTCTGTGCAAATAACCTTTTTGCCATTTTTAGGGTTTATGCTTGAAAAAGTGTCACCTTTTGCTTCACAAAATTCACGCATAAGTGAATATGTTAATTTTTGTGACCTTGCTGGTCTTATGAAAATTTTTGAAACCCCTTCAGGTGTCCAAATTTCTTTCATTGGATAATCATCTCTAATTGAATCACCTGCAAATAAAATAAATTTTGAAGTCTGTTTTTTAGGGTCAACCACGCTCATAAGCCTGTCAACACTCTCTTTCTTTTTAAACTGCTCAATATATCTTATATCAAGTGCCTTTTGGTGAAAAGGAATCACTTCAAAAATATCATCAAATGTTGAAGCCGATGGATGAAGCCTTATAAACGCATCATTCTCATAATGCATTAAATATTTAAAGAACCTTCTGCCATCTGCTTTTGGGTGAATGCTTGTTCTTTCATCTTCATAGAAAAATGTGCGATATAAATCATTACATATTCCCTCATAACCGTTAAGGTCAATCATACTCACCCTTGCATTTGTGACAATGCACACAACCGGAGTGATTCCCGTTTGATTTTCAAAGTCAATAAGTGACTTTGCAACCATTGACCTTGTGTGATAAGGATTCACATAATCCATATTATCAAAGTAACGCCTTGGAATATCATATTCATTGGTGTAATCAACAAGCGTGTTGTTGAAATCTAAAAAGAACATCATTTCGTTACTTTTAAGCCTAAAATCGTTCATAAAAAATCTCCACGCATGATTATAGCACATATTTTTTTACTTTTAAATACCTTTTTGTATAAAATTTTCACTTGATTTTTTACGTGGATATGCTATAATACTTTTGTCGAGATATATGGGGAGCCAGTAGTGCCCTGTAACCTGAGATCTACTATAGCAGGATAGACCGCACATCTAGGGATATGGTATGGGAGGTTGCACCAAGCAAGCGATGTTGATATCAAGGTCTCAAGCAATAGAACTTTGTGAACCGTGTCAGAGCCTGACCGCAGCAGCACTAAGCAAAATCTTCTATGTGCCTTGAGGTTGCTTTGAAGTAGTTGGCTACTTGGTTACCACTTCGGTGCTGTAAAACGAAATGTGTTCTCTACTTTTTTAAAAAAGTCAAAAAGAAGAAGGTTTCCCTTCTTCTTTTTTTGTTTTATAAATTATTGAATATTTTTTCCAAATGTGCCATAGAAAGCATTTTCATAAATTTGCTTAAGTTCAGAGATAAGTGGATATCTTGGGTTTGCACCGGTGCATTGGTCATCGAATGCTTGCATACACATATCATCAAGAGATTTCAAGAAGTTTTCTTCAGTAACATTATATTCAGCAATAGTTCTCTTGATTCCCACTTTTTCTTTAAGGTCTGCAACTGCTTTGATGAGTGATTCAAGTTTTTCTTCATCAGTTTTGCCTTTAAGACCAAGTGCTTCAGCAATTTCTGCATATTTTCTAAGTGTCTTTGGGTGGTCATATTGTGGGAATGTTCCCATCTTTGTTGGAGTTTCACTTGCATTGAAACGAATTACATCTTCAATAACAAGAGCATTTGCAATTCCGTGAGGAATGTGGTGGAATGCACCAAGTTTGTGTGCCAAACTGTGACAAACACCAAGGAATGCGTTTGCAAAAGCAATACCTGCCATTGTTGCAGCATTTGCCATTTTTTCACGAGCAACGAAGTCTGTTTGACCATCGTTGTAACATCTTGGAAGATATTCAAAAATCATTTTGATTGCTTGAAGTGCAAGACCATCAGTGTAATCAGAAGCCATAACTGAAACATAAGCCTCTAAACTGTGAATAAGAGCATCGATACCAGAAGCAGCGGTTAAGCCCTTTGGAGCACTCATCATCATATCAGTTTCAACAATCGCCATATTTGGAAGAAGTTCATAATCAGCAAGTGGATATTTGATTCCGGTTGCATCATCAGTGATAACTGCAAATGGAGTCACTTCACTTCCGGTTCCTGAACTTGTTGGAACAGCAATAAAGTATGCCTTTTCGCCCATTTTTGGGAATGTGTAAATTCTCTTTCTAATATCGCTAAATCTCATAGCCATATCAGCAAATTCAACTTCTGGGTGTTCATATAAAACCCACATAATTTTAGCAGCGTCCATAGCAGAACCACCACCAACAGCAATAATTGCATCAGGTGCAAAAGATTTCATAAGTTCAGCACCTTTTTTCGCGCAAGAAAGTGTTGGGTCTGGTGGAACATCAAAGAACACTTGCGATTCAATGCCCATATCATAAAGTGCATTAATAACCGGTTTAACATAACCATTGTTAAATAAGAAGTTATCAGTAACAACAAAAACTTTCTTTTTGTTCATAACTTCTTTAAGTTCTTTTAAAGCCACAGGAAGGCAGCCCTTTTTGAAATATACTTTTTCTGGAAGTCGAAGCCACAACATATTTTCTCTCCTAATTGCAACAGTTTTAATATTAAGAAGATGTTTAACACCAACATTTTCTGAAACAGAGTTTCCGCCCCAAGTTCCACAACCAAGTGTGAGTGATGGAGCAAGTTTGAAGTTGTAAACATCACCAATTCCACCAAATGCTGATGGTGAGTTGATAACAATACGGCAAGTTCTCATTTTGTCTTGATAATGAGCAAAATCTTCTGCTTCTGTCACTGTGTTGATGTAAAGTGAAGAAGTGTGTCCGTAACCGCCATCTTTGATGAGTCTTTTTGCGCCAACAATTGCTTCTTCAAAATCAGCATATTTATAGAACGCAAGAACCGGTGAAAGTTTTTCACGAGCAAACTTTTCAGTTGCAATGTTATAGTCTGTGATTTCAGCCATTAAAACTTTTGTGCTTTCAGGAACTTTAACACCTGCCATATCAGCAATAACAAATGCTGATTTTCCAACAATGTTTGCGTTAAGTGCCCCCTCTTTGAACATAACTTCAACAACTTTTGCCTTTTCTTCATCATTTAAGAAATAGCAATTTCTCTTTTGAAATTCTGCTTTAACTTCATCATAAATTGAGTCATCAGTTCAATCCGCATGTTCTGAAGCACAATTCATACCATTATCAAAAAACTGTGAGTGA
>JAFQBZ010000015.1 GCA_017399515.1 Clostridia bacterium
GAAAGGGGAGTAAAAACACCATTTTTAAAACTAACTGCAACAAAAAGAATTAATGGCATTAAATAAATTAAATACCACATAACATTATCAAATAAATTATTTATCGTCTTTTTTCTCATTTAAAACACCAACCTTATTGAAATTTGAACGAAAAGAAATAATTTTATAAGCCTTTAAATCACGGGTCTGTAAATTATTTTCAACAATATCAGTTTTAACAGGTAAATTATCAGTTAAGACTGAATAACAGTAGCAGTCAAACATTTTCCAAGTTTTTTTTGAAATAATAACTCTTTTTAATTTCTTCTCAATATCTTCATTTTGAGTAGAGATAACAGTTCCGTCGTCGCTATAACGATTTTCTTCAACATGTGCGATTAAAATAAAAGGTATCCATTTTGTTAAGTGATGTATATAAAAATATTCACTTAAGCAACGCTTAATAGAATAGTGGTTATCGCTTACGGATTGAGTATCATATATAATTACACCACCTTTAGTTGAATGACCAATAAGTTTATTAAAAAGTAAAAGTTGCTCATTAATATCTTTATCTTTAATTAATTGACTATCAGCAACTAAACTTGCTTCTTGAAGATAAATAACCGAACCATAAACAAATCTTTGTTTTCTTAATAACAAATCAGTTGTAACAGGAGAATATTTGCAAGCAAGTGGCACATTTGAATACAATAAAGGCAATTCAATTAAATCTTTTTTAAACAATTTCCTAAAAAAGTTTTTAAACTTTGTTTTTCTAACACGCTTTCGATGTTCACTCAAAGCAATAGCAACGCTTAAAGTAGATTTACCACATTTAACGCCACCGGTAACAAGTGCTAAAGAACCTATTTTAGGCACTTTAAATTTTGAAATAAATTTATAAACAAAAAAAGCACCAATAAAAATTAAAATTAAAATTATTATTTTAGACATAAAAAACTCCTAAAAAAGACTAGCAAAAGGCTAGTCTTTTTAATTTTTAATCAAATAACTATCTATTTCGTGCACCCATAGATGTCAAGAAGTTGAGTACCCAACGGCTTAAGCCAATAGCAAGAGCAATCCCAGCAAAGCAAACAATTAAAATACCCATAACGGAAAGTGTTTGTGTCTCGCCTGTAGTAGTAAAGAAAATTGCTTGTGCTAACTCGGAAAGACCAGCACCAATACCTTCAGCAATACCTGTAATACCACTAACGAGAATACCAACAATTTCACTAACAAGAGCGGTTCCTGTCATTTTTCAAAATCTCCTAATTAAGAAATTTTGCCTTTTTCGTGTTCATTAGCATTATTATCAGAAGCATCAGAAACGCTAGCATTTTTCTTTTTGCGTTCTTTAATAACTAAAATAAGTTGCTTCAACTGAACACCGGCAAAAGCAATCAAACCAACAAGAAGTAAAATAGCAATAAATTTCATAAATTTAATCTTCCTTATTTAAACTATTTTCATTAAGCATTTTCATAAAATCTTTAACTTTAACTAACCAATCTTCATAATTTAATGTTTCATTGTAATGAACTTTTGAAAACTCATAAAGATAAGATAAAGTTGTATCAGTAACTTTATTTAAAATCTTTTCTAAAGGTTTAGCATAAAATGGAATTTTTTTATTCTTTTGTTTCTTTTGTTTCTTTTCTTTCATTTTTTTTAGTTCTCCTATAACTTAAAATTTCATTAATAAAATAGAATAAACCGAATAAATTAGCACAAACTAAATAGCCAAACTCAAAAGCAGAGTTACAAGGATCAAAAAGGGAAGCAAAAAGAAAACCTATAAAAAACCCACATAAAAATTTTAAAAGTTTAATACGCTTATAATATGATTTTTTTACATTTTTATTTTTCATTTTTTAATTCAACTCCACTTTTAATTAAGATTAAGGCAAGTTTTTCAGGAATAAAGCATTTTTTAAAATCAGGCTTTTTACCATTTCCATTTAGAAAAACAAAAACTAAAACATAATAATCTTTAGAATTTTTTGTATATTTTTTTAAAAACATAAAGTACTCCTTTTCTATATTTTGTTAAAGTTAGACTTAAAAAGAAGATAAAAAGCCTAACCTTAACAGGCTAGACTTTACCATATTTAATATTAAAAAAATTCTTATGTTGATTTTTTTTTATATCTTTTTCCAATAGAACGAGATAAATTAACAAGCATAGAACGCATAACAGCAAGTTGTTCAGTATAAGACAACTCATAATATTTAATATTATTTTTTTCACAATATGAATATAAATCATTTAAAAATTGAATATTATTAAACATATAAATAACTCCTAAAGAAAAGAAATTTGAGAAGATTTAGAACCACTTTCAATAAGTGGTAAATATTTTTTTCTAATTAAATAATCAAGGTAATCAATTTTATAATTAGAACGAAAATAATATTCTTTACCAAGTTTTTTAGTAAAATATTTTTCTGAATCATCAACTTTATTTAAAAAATAAGAATATTTATCAGGATAATATTTTAAAAGCCAAGCAAGATTAATGTTAGAAATCATAGGACATAAATAACAACCACAACGACGATTATATTTATAATAATCTTTAAATAAAGGAACATTCTTTGCCCACTCTAAAATATAATCTTCATAAATACCTTCTTCAACTAAAGGGTAACGCTCATTAAAAGGTCGATTAACATATCGTTTTTCTTCATTTAGACAATAACCAATATAAAAGTTGACATTATAACCTAAATTTTTACAATATTTAACAAATTCTTTTTTAGCAGATAACTTGTATTTGTCATTACACCATCGAGCAACGCGACTAGGGAAATGATATTTATTATAAAGTTCTTCCCATGTAACAGTTGGTTTAACGCGATAAAAAGGAATATTATACTTTTTACATTCAGTTTCCATATAATCAATAACATCTTTTATAAAGGGCATATCAATCTCAAGTTCAAAATGAACAACGCCATGTAAGGGAAATTTATCAAGATTTTCAAGAATAATTTTTAACATCATTAAACTATCTTTACCACCAGAAACAGAGGCAATCCAAATAGGAATTAAAGATAAGGCATTAAAAGATTTCATCATAATTAACATACTCCTCAATAGTTCCATTAAAAACAGGCTCAACTTTACCGGAACTAATATTATTTAATTGATTAATCACTTGTGATTTATGCACTTTTTGAACATTTTGTAAAATGTATTTTTGTTCAGTTTTTGGAGAATAAACAGGGGAGAGAGCATTAAAGAAATGAATAACACTTTGAACTTTTCCGAGTGGAACATTACAAGTATTTAAAAGATAGGCAAGAGAATAACCATTTTTAACACAATGAAAAACATAATCACGCAAAGCAACATCACTCATTTGAGCATAGTTTATCAAAGGATTTTCAGCAACTTTATAAAAATGAGTTTGTAAATCACAAGAATATATATCAGCGTCAGTATAAAAAGTATTACGAGTAAGCATTTTTGCTTTCAGATAATCTTTATCGTGCAACGCATACCAATACCAATCACCAAATTTTGAAGATTGAAAATGAATACATTTTAAAGGCTTTAATTTTGAAGAATAACGATATTTACTTTTTAAATTAGTAAAATTTAGAAAA
>JAFQBZ010000169.1 GCA_017399515.1 Clostridia bacterium
GAAGGTTCACAGCCAAGTTAATTTAGATTAAAAAAGCACAAAAAAACAGGGAAGTTTCCCTGTTTTTTATTTTTTCATATATTTTCTATGATTTTTTATGCATTTTTGCGTTTTTTATTTATTATTTTTCATAATATCAATCGCTTCGGCTGTTTGAGACATAAGTGAAGCAATTGTCATTGGTCCAACACCACCAGGAACAGGGGTGTAGAAACTTGCCTTTTCATAAGCCAAGTGGTCAACATCACCAATGTTGCCTTCGTTATAGCCAGCGTCAACAATAATTTGACCTTCGGTGAACCATTCGGCTTTCACAAGTTCAGGTTTGCCGATTGCAACAATAACAATTTTATAGTTCTTAATCATGCCAGCAAGGTCTTTTGTTCTTGAGTGTGCAACTGTTACGGTTGCACCTGCTTTCATAAGCATAACAGCAAGTGGAAGCCCAACAATTTGGCTTTTTCCAACCATTAAAACTTCTTCACCAACAAGGTTGATGTCATAAGCCTTTAAAAGTTTCATAATGCCAAGTGCTGTTGCTGGGGCAAAGAGTTGTCTGTCTTGAACAATGTAACCAAAACTTGTTGCTGACAAGCCGTCAACATCTTTTTCAGGTGAAATCAAGTTAAAGCAATTTTGTTCATTGATATGTTTTGGAAGTGGGTGTTGAATCATGATTCCGGCATAGGTGTCATCAGCGTTAAGTTCACGAACTTTTGTTTCAAGTTCTTCCTGAGTCACAGTTTCTTCAAAGTGAAAAACATCACAGCCAATGCCGATATATTCAGCCTTCTTTTTCTTCATATTGCAATAAACTGCTGAGCCATAGTCATCACCAGCAGAAGCAATTGCAAGGCGTTTGTCGGTTGGTTCTTTTTCAAACTTTGCTTTGAGTTCTTCAATAATGTTTTTTGAAGTGGTTTTTCCATCAAGAATAATGTTTTCCATTAATTGTTCTCCAAATTATCAAATTTTGCTTTCATTTCGGCTTGCTTTCCACAGCAGAGTCTGCCTTCAGGGCAAACGCCATAAGTGTAACAACTTGGTCCAAAATTAGTAAAGAGTGTTGGGTCATGTTTCTTTAAAAGTTTAAGCATATCGTTTGCAAGATAACGGATTTCCCATTGAGCACGAGAGCAGGTTCTAAGGTTCATAAAGTGAAGAAGTTCTCTTGCGTTCATTGTTGAAACAAAGTTAATTGCTGTCGCGTGTGGGGTGATGTAAATCATTAAATAAGGATTAATGTTTTGCTCTAAGAGTTTGTTGTAAATTCTTCTGTTTTCTTTAATGCATTTTTCAAATTCAGCCTTAAGTTCAGGTTCTGCCAAAATTGTTTCAGGAATAACAAATTTGTTAATGCCTGCCATTTGAACGATTGGGGCAGTTGAAAGGGTTTGCATTCTATGTCTTGAATAGTGCTTTAAAATGATGAGTGCAAAATTGTCAACTTTAAATGTGTAAGAGAAATGTTCGAGAAGTTTTGATTGTTTGTCGTCTTTTAAGGCTGTTTCAAAATCAAACTTTTCATAGCCACTTGCTTTTGCAAACTCGTTGATTGCTTCACCGCTGTTTGTTGAACCTGAAATAAGATTTGCTGAGTGCGAAACAAATTCAGGTTTTTTGCAAGGTTCTTGTGAAATTTTAAGAACCTTGTTTAAGTCTTCAGTGTAATATTTTGCATTTGCTTCAATAAGACCTGGATAACGCTCGTCAAATTGTGCTTTGAGTTGAAGCCCGAGTTCAATGATTTCTTCATAATATTTGCCTCTGCCATAAACCATTGAGCAGATAATGTGAACAAGTTCTCTTGCGTTCATGCTCATATAAATGTTGGTTTTAAGACCATAAGGCAAAACAAATCTTGCGTCTTCAACAGGAATGCCTGCAGCAACAAATTTGTCATAAGTTTTGAACATCTTTTTATAATGTGCTTTTAAGAGTTTCTTTTGCTCGTCAGTGAACGAGTTTGGAAGATTGAAACCTGCACTTGAAAAGTTTACATATCTGCCTGACTTGATTGTGAATGAAGCAAGTCTAAACTCGATTAAATATTGCTCAATGAAAATGCTGACATTGTTGAAAGCAATGTTGAAATAGTGATGCTCTAAGATTGTTTTATGACCAGAAGCAACAACTCTTGAAACAAGTTTCAAGTTTTTTTCTTTATCAGTTGCCTTTTTATAAAGTTCAACTGCTGTTCCTGGCTGAGTTGAAATTCTTCCACCACAAGACACAATTCTTTCGCCATTTTTTGTTTCGCTTAAAATAAAAGCGCCGGTTTCATTAAATTTCATAAGTATATCTCCTAAAAAATTTTTCTTCTAACAATATTTTAATAAAACCGCAAGGGTTGTGTCAATATTAAAAGATATTATTATGCACAAAGATTTTGATTACAAAGCCTTTTGTGTTAGATATAATTTATGATTGAAAATAAAATGCAGGTGTGTTATAATCTGCTGGTAAAGGAAGGTCGAAAAATGCAGATAAAAATCAACAAGGCAAGTTTTGGTTATAACGGCGAAAATATTTTAGAAAATTTTTCGTTTGAAGTTAACACCACTGACAAAATTGCAATCATTGGCAGAAACGGAAGTGGCAAAACCACTCTTCTTAAAATGCTTACCGGTGAAATTGAACTTCATCAGCCAGACAACGCAGCGCCGGTGTTTTCGGTGACGGGCAGTCCAACCATTGGCACGCTTAAACAAATGACATTTGATGACGAGTGTGTGACCCTTGAAGACGAAATTTTAAAATGCTATCAGCATATTATCGACTTAGAAAACAGACTCAATGAACTTCAAAAGAAACTTGAAACTGATTATAGTGACAAAGTGGTCAGTGAGTTTTCAAGAGTGCATGACGAGTTTGAAAGAAATGACGGCTATTTATATAAGGCTGAAATGAACTCAATACTCTCATCTTTTGGGTTTACTGAAACTGACAAGTTTAAACAATTATTCGAGTTTTCTGGTGGTCAAAAAACCAAGATTGCATTTATTAAACTTGTGCTTTCAAAACCTGATTTGCTTTTACTTGATGAACCAACAAACCACCTTGACATTAAGGCTGTTAATTGGCTTGAAAATTATATTTCAAGTTATAAAAAAGCAGTGGTTATTGTTTCGCATGATAGAGCGTTTTTAGACAACACTGTGAATGTGGTTTATGAAATTGCTCACAAAAAACTTGTTCGTTATGCCGGCAATTATTCAAAGTTTTTAGAAACCAAAGAAGCAAACTTTGACAGCCAAATGAAGATGTATGAAGCACAGCAAAGAGAAATTGCTGACATTCAGGCGTTTATTGACAGGTTTAGATATAAGGCGACAAAGGCAAACGCTGTGCAGTCAAGAGTTAAAATGCTTGAGAAGATGGAAATCATTCCAAAGCCAGAAAAAGCAGACAACAAAGCCTTCAAAGCAAGAATCAAACCAGAAGTTGAAAGTGGAAACGAAGTGCTTTCGTGCGTGAATTTAAAAATTGGTTACATACGCGAAAATGTTTTATCGACTGTTGACTTTAAACTTTTAAAGCACGAGCGTCTTGGTGTTATTGGTGGCAATGGGCTTGGAAAGTCAACACTTCTTGCAACAATCACTGAAAAACTTCCAATGCTTTCTGGGCATTTCAAGTGGGGTTATAATGTGGAATATGGCTATTTTGAGCAACTTGCATCAAAGTCTTCAAGCAATAAAACCATTTATGAAGATTTTCAGGCGGCGTTTCCTGACCTTTCAGGCAATGAAGTTCGAACATCACTTGGCAGGTTTTTGTTTTCAGGTGAAGATGTTTTGAAAAAACTTTCAAGCCTTTCAGGCGGCGAACTTGTTAGGCTTGAACTTTGCAAAATTTTCGAACGCAAGCCAAATGTTTTGATTCTTGACGAGCCAACAAACCATATGGACATCACCAGCAAAGAAACTCTTGAAGATCTTATTTTGAAATATGAAGGAACGGTTATTTTTGTTTCGCATGACAGATATTTTGTGAATAAAATTGCAACCAAACTTTTGATTTTCGAAAATGGTGAAACCAAAATTTTTGACGGAAAGTATAGTGATTATGCACACCCAAACACAAAGATTGTTGAAGAAATCACCAAAGAAATTGAAAAGAAACCAAAGCCAGAAAAAATTGAGTATCCAATTGACTATGACGACCCAAAAGAAGACGACCCAATTTTAAGTTTGTCGCCATATCTTGCTCGAAAAGAAAAGAACAAACTTGAAAATCAACTTAAAAAGACGGAAGCAAAATCAAAAGAAGCCGAAGAAAAACTAAAAGAACTTCAAGAAGATTTTGTTAACCCAGAAATTGCAACTGATTTTGTTAAACTTATGGAAATTCAGGCAGAAACCGAAAAGGTTGAAAGCCAGATTGAAAAGTTTATGGCTGATTGGCTTGAAATTCAAGAGAAACTTGAAAAGATAGAAACGGTGCTTTCAAAAGAAGAAAAAGAAGAATAAAAA
>JAFQBZ010000170.1 GCA_017399515.1 Clostridia bacterium
ATTTCTTCAAGTTCTTCGTTTCCCCAATAAACATTCACCATTAACGACACATTTTTTGAAGTTTTATCACCCGCATAAATTGTTCCATTATATTCACTGTTTGAAGCATATGACGATTCATTATTTGCTCCTACAAAACAACCAATAACAACAACCATTAAAATGATGCAAATAACAATGTTTGATATAACATTTCTTAAAATAAATTCTTTTCTTGATTTTGTCATAATAAATTATATGACATCTAAAAATTTTTAGCACAAAAAAAAACAGCCTATCGGCCGTTTTTATTTTTAAAATTTCTTTTTATTCCAACTGCTCTTTCCACACTTTGGACATTTCATATATCTTGTCCACCCAATATGCGGAGAAATTAACGCTTTTAAATATGATGGTTGATGTTTATTTCCACATTTTGCACAAATGTAGCAACCTGCTTTCACTTCAAGATAAAATGCAGTGAAACAACTAACTAATAAATCAACCAATCCAACAAGTATTAAAACAAACCTTAAAGCATTACTCATTTCACAATATGAAGCAATAATAGTAAGGGTTAAAAAAATTGCTATTGATGAATAGCAAATCACACATTCGAGCACCAAAATTGCCCTGTTTGAAATCTTTGCAACCTTTCTTTCCTCTTCAATATTTTCCTTTTCAATATTTGTTTTATTTTCAACCATAATATTCTCCTTACAAAAACATTATATCACAATTTTTTTTATTTATTACAACTATTTTTGGTGTTTAAAAAAAAGACTTGTGAAATTCACAAGTCCTTTAAAATTATAATTTTTTAACAAGTTTAAGGTCAACTCTATCTTTTTCATCAACTTTGATAACTTCAACTTCAACCTTGTCGCCAATTTTCACAACATCTTCAACTCTTTCAACTCTCTTTGAAGCGAGTTTTGAAATGTGAATCATACCATCAACATTTGATGAAATTTCAACAAATGCACCAAATTGCATAATTCTAACAACTGTGCCTGTGTATCTTTCACCAACTTCAGGAACAAACACGATATCTTCAATGATAGCCTTTGCTTCGTTGCAAGCCTCAATGCTAGCAGAAGAAACCATAACTGTTCCATCATCTTCAATGTCAATTTTAACGCCTGTTTTGTCGATGATTTTATTGATAGTTTTTCCACCTTGACCAATAACTTCACCAATCTTTTCTGGGTTAATTTTGAATGTGATAATTTTTGGAGCATATGGGCTTAAATGATCTCTTGATTCAGGAATTGTATCAAGCATTTTTTCCATAATTTCAAGTCTGCCTTCTCTTGCTTGTGCAAGTGCGGTTGTTAAGATATTTTCATCAATACCTTTAATTTTGATATCCATTTGAATTGCAGTGATACCTTTCTTAGTTCCTGCAACTTTGAAGTCCATATCGCCGAAGAAATCTTCAAGACCTTGAATATCAGTTAAAACTACAACTTTGCCAGATTCTTCATCTTTAATAAGACCCATAGCAACACCAGCAACAGGAGCCTTAATTGGAACACCAGCATCCATAAGTGAAAGTGTTGATGCACAAACTGAAGCCATTGATGATGAACCGTTTGAAGATAAAACTTCAGAAACAAGTCTAAGCGCATATGGGAATTCTTCTTCTGTTGGAATAACAGCAAGAAGTGCTCTTTCTGCAAGTGCACCGTGACCAATTTCACGACGACCAGGTGATCTTAAGTTTCTTGCTTCGCCTGTTGCATAAGGAGGCATATTATATTGGTGAATATATCTCTTGTAAGCATCTTCTTCACCATCTAAACCATCCATTCTTTGTGCTTCAGAAACTGTTGCAAGTGTTAAACAGTTAAGAACTTGTGTTTCACCACGAGTGAACACGCCTGTTCCGTGAACTCTTGGAAGAGTTCCAACTTGGCACCAAATTGGTCTGATTTCTTTTGTTTTTCTGCCATCAGGACGAGCAGCCTTTTCAATAATGTTCTTACGAACAATTTCTTTTTGCATTTTATAAAGAATTGTGTCAACTTCTTGTTGTCTTTCTTCATATTTTTCAGCAAAGTGTTCTTTGCAATCTTCAAGAACAGCATCAATTCTTTCATTGTAAGCAACTTTGTCAGCAAGTGGTTCCATTGCCTTTTGAAGATTTGCTGTCACATAATCACGAACATCTTTTTCAACATCTTCACCAACAGCAAAAAGTTTAACTTCTTTCTTTGGCTTGCCTGCAACTTTTGCAATTTCTTCAATGAATGCAACAATTTCTTTAATGTAGCCATGAGCATATAAAATTGCATCTCTCATTTCTTCTTCAGTAACTTCTTTAGCACCTGCTTCAACCATCATGATTGCATCTTTAGTTCCTGAAACTGTAACATGCATTAAACTCTTTTCTGCTTCTTCTTGGTTAGGGTTGATAACAAATTTGCCATCAATATAACCAACAACAACTGAACCTGTTGGACCAGCAAATGGAATATCAGACACTGAAAGTGCAACTGATGAACCAATCATTGCAAGAACTTCTGGTGGGAAGTCTGGGTCAACAGAAAGTGCTGTTGCAACAACTGCAACATCATTATAAAAACCTTTTGGGAAAAGTGGTCTAATTGGTCTGTCAATAAGTCTTGAAACCAAGATTGCTTGGTCACTTGCTCTTCCCTCTCTCTTTTTATATCCACCTGGGAATTTTCCAACTGAATACATTTTTTCTTCAAAGTCAACACAAAGTGGGAAGAAGTCTTGACCTTCTCTTGCAGTATCACTCATTGTTACATTAACCATAACAACAGTGTCACCACATTTAACTTGACAAGTTCCGTTTGCTTGACCACAATATTTGCCGGTCTTAACTTCGATAACTTTTCCTGCAAGTTCTAATTTAAAATCTCTTTCTTGTTCAAACATAATTTCTCCTTAAATTGTATAAAAATGGGAATGGAAAAAAATTCCACTCCCTTTTTTTATTATTTTCTAATGTTCAATTTTTCAATCAAAGTTCTGTATCCATCAAGATCAGTTTTCTTTAAATACTCAAGAAGACCTCTTCTTCTACCAACAAGTTGCATAAGACCACGACGAGAGTGGTTGTCTTGTTTGTTAGATTTGAGATATTGAGTTAAGTTGTTGATTCTTTCAGTAAGGATAGCAATTTGCACATATGGAGAACCAGTGTCGTTCTCTGATTTAGCAAATTCTTTGATAATCTCTTGCTTTCTAACTTTATCCATTCTTTTTCCTCCATATAAAATTCACCAGTTTTTGAGCCATTTGAACCGGAAAAATAAAATTCAACTCTCTCAAACGGTAACGGCAATAGTATATAATATTTATTTATAAAAGTAAAGTGTTTTATCGAAATTTATGCCAAAACCTGCGAAATTTTCACATTTTAAGCCTCAAAAGCACGCAAAACTGACTTCACTCCTTTGATTTGTTTGATTGTTTTAACTAAAATTTCTAATTCTTCACGATTTTTAAGCGAAACACTAATTTCAAGTTCACATTCTTTTTCGCCTGAAAGTGTTGCAATTATTTTTGTTATGTTGAAGTTCAAACTTGCAATTTGACCAAAAAGTTCAGACGCAAAACCAACCTTGTCTTTAGCAATAACTTTAAGTGCAACATTGAAACTTTGTCTAATGCCCTTTCTCCAAATCGCTTTTAAAATGTTTGCATTTTGAATTTCTGCAAGGTGTTTGCAATTTGAAGTGTGGATTGAAATTTTGCCGTTTGAAAGAATCGCAACAATTTCATCACCAGGAACAGCCGAACAACATCTTGGAAACATTACACATGAGAATCTGTTTGAACCCTCAATAATAACAGGTGCTTTTTTCAAACAATCATTCACTGCATCTTCTTCTAAAACGAAATTCAATAACTGACCACTAGTTATACTATTATAACCAACACTTGCAAACATATCGTCTAAATTTAAGAAATTGAATTCTTTTTGAATATCTTCAAACTTATTAACCAAATCGCCAAGTTCGTGACCAATTTCTTTAATATCTTTCGTTAAAATATCTTTTCCCTTTTTAACAAATTTTGAAACCATATGTTTGTTAATATATTCACGAATACGCTTTTTAGCAAGTGATGTTTTTGCAATTTTAAGCCATTCTCTTGATGGTGCTTTATCAGTTTCAGAAACAATAACATTAACCACATCACCAGACACAAGTTCGGTTTTAAGTGGAACTTTTTTGCCGTTAACAATCGCACTTTCAGCATTGTGACCAATGCTTGTGTGAAGTGCATAAGCAAAGTCAATAACTGTTGGTTTTGAAATGTTTAAACAAATTGGCTTAAACTTTGGCGTAAACACCCAAGTTGATGTGACTTTAAGGTCGTTTTTAATTGCATTAATGAAACTTGTGCTGTTATGAAATTCTGAATTTTCATTCATAACAATTTCTTTAAGTTTGTTATAACTTTCAAAACTTTTATCAAATTTTATGTCATTGTCTTTATCTGTCCAATGGGAAGCAATGCCATATTCACAAACCCTGTCCATTTCAGGAGTTCTAATCATTACTTTGAAAGTAATGTTATTTTCACTTGAAACAAGCATTGATTGAAGTGATTTATAACCATTTGGCTTTGGGCTGGCAATATAATCTTGCATTTGATTTGGAAGCGGACTGAATGTTTTATGAATAACGCCAAGAGTTTTGTAACAATCCATTTCGGTTGGAACAATAATCTTAATTAAAAACAAGCCATAAATCTTGCCAATTCCTGATGAATTCAACTTTTTATAAATTGAATAATAGTGCTCTGGCCAGGCGGTGATTTTTGAGTTAATTCCTGAATCTTTTAATGTTTTAAAAAGTGATTGCTCAACCGCTTTTATGCCCTTTTCTTTCTTTGCATATTTAACATCAAAATCGAGTTTAATTCGATTATAAGTTTCTGGTTCTAAACACTTTAAAACCAAATTTTGAAGTTCAGAACGAATCTTACGAAGACCGATAATTTCAGCAATAGGAATAAATATTTCTTTTGTTTCTGTTGCCATTTTAACTTGTTTTTCAGGCTTCAAAAATTCAATAGTTCTCATGTTATGAAGACGGTCTGCAAGTTTTATAAATATAACTCTCAAATCATTGCCCATTGCAATGATTAATCTTCTCATGCTGTCGGCTTCGTTTTGTGCCATATCTGAATAATCAAGACTGTTAATTTTTGTCACACCATCAACAAGTTTTGCAACCACAGCGCCAAACTTTTTCTTTATATCAAGAGTTGAAAATTCGGTGTCTTCAACAACATCATGAAGAAGACCCGCCATTATGGTTGAATAGTCCATATCATTTTCAATCAAAATTTTTGCAACAGAAACAGGGTGAATAATATAAGGTTCACCACTCTTTCTTTTTATATCTTTATGTGCAACAACTGCAAATTTGTATGCTTCAATGATTTTCTCTGCAGTTTTGGGATAGTTAAATCTAATTTTATCAATAAACTCTTTATCTAATTCAACCATAACACTATTCCACCGTATTATAATATTTTGAAGATGATAATTCCATTTTCTTTGCTTTTAAAATTGTCATTTGATTCAATGATTTATCAAACTCAATAAAATTAAGTTCCATAAACACAATCAAGCAAAACAAAATTTGTGAAGCAGAAATTTCTGCACTTTTAAGTGAGAGTTTTTGTGCAAAATCAATCTCATCGTTTGCTTTAAGCCCAGCAAAGTTTGAAATTAAATTATAACATTTTGCAAAAACTGCCCTGTCTTTAGAAATTTCAATGCTGTTTTTTGAAATGTTTTTAGGTTCATAAACATTTGCAATTTGCGAAAAATATAAATGTTCTTCATTGAAATTTTTATGCAAGAAGATTATGTTTTTATAACCAATAACATCATCAATTTCATATATTTGTTTAGGATTTGCAACCACAACATTTTGACCGTTTTTATATGGAACTGCGTTTAAATATTTTTGCAAACCGATTTTATTTATAATCTCTAAATCACTTTCAGTTGAAGCCACAACCATTGTGCCATAACTGTTTTCAGCAAACTTTTCTTGAATGATTTTTTCAAGGTTTTCTTCTTCGTGATACTGCTCTTTATTATTAAAATCCATAACTGAATAATAAAGGTTATACAAAGAACTTAAATAATCAATTTCTTCAAATCCTTTAAAATCAGCACTTATTATTTCAACTGAACGCTCAAGAATCGATAATTTTGACTTACCCTTAAATGTATTTTCAGTCATGTCAATAATGAATAATTTTTCACTGTTTGTTTTTGCAAGTTCAGCATATTTATAAAAACTGAAACTAACTAAAGGAATATTATTTTTTGTGAAACACCTATAATGTTTAAACACTTTTTCGCTCATTGGTTCAACAATAACTGATTTTTGTTTTAATGCAAGAATCGGCTTGTCATTTTCACAACCAAATGGTTCAAGAAGTAATAATTGTTTAAAAAATTCCTCGTTTAAGTCATTTTCTGTTATTTCAATGTCATATTTAGAATTTTCAATAAGAAAATCATTTTCATTTGAAACCTCTAAAATTTTCTCATTTAAAATTCGTTTAAACTCATCAAATGATTCTTCTTCAATTTCAACACCCACAGCCATTTTATGACCACCAAAGTTCACCAAAATGTCAGACATTGATGAAATGATTTTATGCAAATCAATTGATTCAATGCTTCTTCCACTTCCTTTAAGTGTTCCATCTTCAGTTTTTGTAAAGATGATTGATGGCTTGTTAAATTCATGACAAACTCTTGAAGCCAAAATTCCAACAATGCCTTCATGAAAGTCACCTTTTACCAAAACTGATGGCTCTGTTCTATCAAGTTTTTCAAAGCACTTGTTTATGATTTTGTTTCCCTTGTCAATAGATACAAGCCTAAGTGTGTTATCACTTTCAATTTCAGCATATTTTTCTTCTAAAAGTTTATCATTTGTTTCAATCAAAAATTCAAAAACTTTAATCGCACTGTCCATTCTTCCGCAAGCATTAAGTCTTGGAACAATTTTAAAACTGATGTCTGTCGAATTTATGTTTTCAAACTCTAACTTTTTAAGCATAAACGAAATCGATTTTAAACAGTCACCTTTGTTTATTTTATCAATACCAAGTTTTGCAATTGCCCTGTTTTCATCAACAAGCGGAACAATGTCACCAACTGTTGCAATCGCAGCAATATCTAAATAGCGATTAGCCTCTTCTCTGCCAGCCATTGCCTCAACAAGTTTCATTGCAACACCTGCACCGCATAGTGCATCAAAACCATAATCACTCTCAAGTTTTGGGTCAACAACAACACAATCAGGAATTTCAGCAAGTGGAATATGGTGGTCAGTAATAACAATATCAATGCCTTCTTGTTTTAAAATTTCAACTTCTTCAACCGCTGTTATTCCAAGGTCAACAGTCACAATAAGGTCAGGCATATAATATGATTGAATTTCTTCAATTGCTTCAACACTTATTCCGTAACCGTTTTCAAATCTGTTTGGAATAAACACATCAACATTCGCACCAATACTTTTAAAATATAAATATAAAATTGTAGTCGAACAAATTCCATCGGAATCATAGTCGCCATAAACTAAAATCTTCTTTTTTTCTGCTATTGCAGTTTTGATTTTTTCAACTGCCTTATCAATATTTTTCAGTTTATTTGCGTCACGAAGGTCTGATTCTGATGGATTTAAAAATTTTTCTAAATCGAAATTTTCATTGCTGTGCTTTCTTTTTACATATTCAATTATTCTCTTATCTTCTAATTTCATAAATAATCGTCCATTTTAATTTAAGAAAAGTTTAACACAAGAATTTTTAAAAATCAATTATTCTTTTAAGCAGAAAATAACAAACATAAAAAAATGAGTGAAAATTTCACTCATTTTAATAATTTTAACTATTTTTTCTTTTTAGTATTTTTTCTTGTTGCATATTTATTTGTTGATGTTGAAGTTTTTCTTACAGTTTTCTTTTCTTCTGTTTTTTCTTCAACTTTCTTTTCTTCAACCTTAACTTCTTTTTGAACCTCAGGTTTTTCTTCAGTCACATTTTCTTCAACAGTTTCTTCTGTTTTAGATTTTTTGCTATCTTTAATTTTCTTCTTGATAACTTTGTTAACTGTGTCATTTCTGCTGAGAACTGCATTTCTTCTAGTTTCACGAATATCTAAAAGTGCAACATAAGATGCAGGTCCAATAAGAAGTGCTGTATAACCTGTTACAACCAAAGCAAGTAAGATTGCGAGCGCCATAAATTTAACTGCTCCAAGTGGAACAAAAAGCATAAACACTGCAGCAACAATGCTTGCGATTGCAATGATTGCAAAAGGTTTAACACCTTGCTTTTCAGAAGCAATCATTCTTTCAGCAACGGTAAGTTTATCTGAAATGTGAAGTCTTGATTCTTTTCTATAGTTTTCATAAATATGAATAAGAATAATGCTCATAACAAGTGTAAAGATAAACACCATTGTAAGAGCGAACAATGTAAGTTCAAGTCTTGTAACAATTGTAAGTGATAAATATAAGATGATATTGTGAAGGAATGCAATGATAAATGACAAACCAGCAAGCACATCATAACGAATCCAAGCAAACACAAAGAGTGCGATTGCAACAATTCCAATTGCAAGACCAAGTGATAAAACATTTTTGCCTGTTGTTTGAGCAAGAATATTTTCTGGAGCAGAAACATAAGATTCATCAATGCTTAATGCTTCTGCAATGTTTTCAATAAGTGCAGATTTTTGTTCATCTGTTAAATCTTTTTGAGAAATTTTAACAATAACAACTTGCTTTGTGAAATTACCTTCATCATCAATAGCAACATATTTATCTTCAACTGCTGAAGAATCAAATGTGTAACCATTTTCTTTTAATGCTTCTTTAATGTTTGAAACATATTCTTTTGTTGAAACACCATTTGGAACATTAACTTCAAATTGACTTCCACCACCAAGAGATGTTCCCATATTCATTCCAGCAAAACCAAGAACGAAAAGTGAAGCAATAATGATAGCAAAAGAAATAATCATACTAACTAAAAGTGGATATTTTTTATTTGTTTGTTTCATATTATTCAGCCTCCTTTGAACTAGCACTTTCATCAATTTTGCTTGAAAAATCTAATCTCTTTTTGAGTCTAAACAATTTGAAACCGAAGTTTCCAAAAGAAATAGAAATTTTAACTAAAAGTGGAATCAACGCCAAGTTTGTGAATAAACTCAAGAAAGAGCAAATTGCAAACACAATTGCCGCACTTGAAATTTCACCAAATGAAAGAACCACCAAAAGAATTGAAGCAACAAGCATTGTGATGTTTGAAATCAAAGTGCTTGGAAGTGATTTTTTGAATGCTGTTTGAAGTGAAGCATTAAATGACTTTCCTTCGTTATATTCTTTCTTAACTGAGTTTGCATAAAGGAATGCATAAGTGTAAATTAATGACATTGCCATAATTAACACAACAAATGAAGACAAACCAAGTTCAACTGATGGAATGATGTTCATTATCATTGTGAATAAGAATGCGTTAAACAACAATGTGATAAGCATCAAAACTGAATATAAACCAAATCTAACAGCAAAGAATGCAATCAAAAGAACTGCAACTGTTGCTGCTGCAACTAAAATCAAAACAAGTGCTGTGCTTGAAGCGTAACCAGCAGCGTTGAGTGTGCTGCCTGATTCACCTGCTGTTAAACTTGCAGACATTGTGTTAATTTTAACTGATGCAGTGTCAAGTTCAATCTTCATGCAACCAAGAACGATGTTGTTCTTAAGTTCCATAAGGTTTGCATAGTCATCATCTGAAAGTGTGAATTCTTTGTATGATTGAATTGATTGAATTGAAAGTTGTTGAGCATAATCACCAAGTGCAATATAAACTGAACCAGATGAGTTTTTGCAAAGATTTTCAAATTGTTTTTCACCTTCATCATTGAAAACAATTGAAATATATTTTGTGTCGTTGTTTGTGAACACTTTTACTTCGTCAACACATTCAGCACCCATAACAGAAATTGTATCCTCTTCAACTTCATAAGTTGTTCTGATTGAGAACGCACCTGCTGCGATTGTTGAAATTTTGTTGTAAACTTCAACAAATGTTCTGCTTGATCTTGAGTAACCTGCTTCAACTCTAATTTTCTTGTTTCCAACAGCGTAAACATTTACATTTTTGTAGCCATCTTCTTCAAAAACTGTTTTAATGTTTTCCATTGAACTAACGATATCTTTTGTTGACGCATTTTCTGTTTTAATATTAAATTCACCGTATAAACCACCTGTTAAATCAGATGACATGCTGAGTGTTCCAGAAAATGATTCCCATTTCTTTCTGCCAAATTTCATAGGAACAAATGAGAATAAAACACCAGCAATCAAAATAACACTTAAAATTACTGATAAAACAATAGCGGTACTTTTCTTAAATTTTTTCATTGCTAAATTTCCTTATTTTATAATCGCGATTATTATACCCCAAACAACCATAAAAGGTCAATCTATTATAAAAAATATTTAGCAAAAATGTGCATTTTATAACTGAATTTATAATAAAAAACACCAGAGTTTACCTCTGATGAAAATTTTTATTAAAATTTTATAAATTTTATGTGTTTGACGCACGATTAACTTTGACAATTCCAACAATGCCACCAAGAAGTCCAGAGAAAATTAAATCTAAAACAAAACTTGTGCTAAACTCAAAACCACCCGACAAAACTGAAAAAATTAAAAATGCAAAAATGATGTAAATTTCACCAAAACTTGCACCTTTTATCAGCCCTTTTGCATCACCTTTAACAGCCACAAGAGCCCCAACTAAAATGCTTATGCCCTTGATTAAAAGCGTGATTGCAGGAATAAACGCATCTGAAATATTCACCCATTTTAAAATGAACGCAAACAAAACCGTGAGCCCTAAACTGAGTGCAATTGCAATGATTATTCCCTTAACAAAATCTAAAATAACACCTTTTGAAAATGTCTTTTTAATTGTTTCAATATTCAACATAAATATACCTCTGTTAAATTATATTTAACATCAAGTTTGTTTATGCTAAATTTTACAATAAAAAAGACGACTCAGTGTCGCCTTTTTCTTATTTCTTTGTTGTTTTTTTAGCAGTTGTTTTCTTTGCTGTTGTCTTTTTAGCAGCAGTCTTTTTTGGCTTTTCTTCTGCCTTTTCTTCTGCTTTAACATCTTCTTTAACTTCTGCAGTTGGAAGTGTTTCTTCAGCAGCGTTTTCAACAGTTTCAACTTCTTCAGTTTCTTCAACCTTTGTTGATTTTAAAACACAATAAATCATAGCCATATCAAATTCCATATATGATTTTTCTGTTTTAGAACCGGTTTCTAAGATAACTGTTTTGATGTCACCTTTATCAGTGATTTTTGTGATTCTACCAATAATTCCACCAGCAGTTTTAACAAGGTCACCAACCTTCATTGCTTCAAGCATTTTTGCAAATTCTTGACTTTTTTTCTTTTGAGTGAAATAAGGCATAATTAAAAGTGCAAGCATTGCAACAATTAAAACAACATAAATAACAATTGAGCCTGCATTACCATTTTCTGCACAAATAAAATTCATTTTCATATCTCCTTTATAAACTAACCAAAGTTTACCAAATATTTTCATATAAATCAACAGATTTTTTTATTTTGATTTTTTTAACAATGTTAAATTTGTCAAAAATTTTAATAATTTGTCTTTTTTAAGTATTCTTCTCTAAACTCTAAAAGCCTATCTTCACGAATTGCTTGTTTGATTTGCTCCATCAAATGAGTGAGATACCTGATATTGTGAATTGAAAGAAGTTGCGCCCCAAGAATTTCATCAACATTGAATAAGTGACGAAGATACGCTTTTGTAAAGTTTTTACACGCATAACAATCACATTCATCATCAAGTGTTGTAAAATCTTCTTTATACATTCCGTTTTTAACAACAACCTTGCCTTTGCTTGTCAAGGCGGTGCCATTTCTTGCGTTTCTTGTTGGAAGCACGCAGTCAAACATATCAA
>JAFQBZ010000171.1 GCA_017399515.1 Clostridia bacterium
ATCACTTTTTGAAAGTTCCTTATCCCCTACCTTTAAAACTGTTTTTTTGTTTTCAGCATCAGTGTTTGAAGAAATAAGTGAACAGCCGGCAAACGAAACCAAACTGAAAATTGACATAAAAATTCCAAACACGAGTGAAATTATTTTCTTTTTCAAAATTCTAGTCCTCCTAGTTTAAATCATTTCACAAAAAATTATAAATTAAACGCTTAAAAAAATCAACCCTTTTATAAAATAAAACATAGTATAATTTTTATTGTTTTTGCTAGTTTTTATTATTTTCTTTTATAATCTCACTTGAAACCAACAAAAATTTCTTCATAATCTCAAAATTATCCCTGCAAAGACGCTCTTTATTAAACTTAATGTTTGGTCTTTCAGAAAAATCAATCGCACAATTCATTCTAAATTTATAAACCGCTTCGCCAATAACACTGTTTGAAGTGATGTCATCTGCCTTTTCAAAAACAATGACAACTTCTGCCCCACTTGAAACCACTTCAATCGCACCAAGATTAGATGCAAGTTGACGAACAAGTGAAATTGAAATCAAACTCAAAACTTCATTTGGAATTTTTCCATAAGTTTGATTAAGTTCATTTTTAAGTTTTTCAACTTCTTCAATGCTGTCAACTGAAGAAATTCGTTTATAAACAATCATTCGCTCTTCACTTGTTGAAACATAAGTGTCAGGCACATAGGCATCAAGTGCAACTTTAACAAGCACATCTTTCTTTTCTTTCACTTCTTCACCGCGTGCTTCTTTAACAGCATCTGCAAGCATTCTTGCATACATATCATAGCCAATCTTTTGAAGATGACCACTTTGCTCCGCACCAAGAATGTTTCCACCGCCACGAATTTCAAGGTCACGCATTGCAAGTTTGAAACCACTTCCAAACTCACAAAATTCACTCATTGCGTCAAGTCTTTTATAAGCCTCTTCACTGAGCACTTTGCTATATTTATAAGTGAAATATGCATAAGCCATTCGTGAGCCTCTGCCCACCCTTCCGCGAATTTGATAAAGTTGCGAAAGCCCAAGTTTATCAGCATCATAAACAATAAGTGTGTTTGCATTTTCAATGTCAATTCCATTTTCAATAATGGTTGTGCAAATTAAAATATCAGCCTTTCTGTGATAGAAATCATAGATAATATTTTCAAGTTCACGAGCCGGCATTTGACCATGTGCCACCAAAATTTTAGCCTCTGGCACAAGCCTTCTAACACGCTCTGCATAAGTGTAAATTTTCTCAACGCTGTTAAACAAAATAAACACTTGCCCATCTCTGTTCATTTCACGAGTGATAGCGTCTTTTATCAAACTTTCACTATACTCTGTGATGTATGTTTGAATAGGAAGTCTTTCGCTTGGTGGCGTTGCAATAATGCTTATATCACGAATGCCCGTAAGCGACATATTGAGTGTTCTTGGAATCGGTGTTGCAGAAAGCGTAAGCACATCAACATTAGGATATTTATTTTTAAGTTTTTCTTTGTCTTCAACGCCAAATTTTTGTTCTTCATCTAAAACGATAAGCCCCAAATCTTTAAACTCAACATCTTTGCTTAAGATTCTGTGAGTTCCACACAAAAGATCAACCTTTCCAAGTTTTAAATCATTCAAAATCTTGTCAGTTTGCGACTTCGTTTTAAACCTGTTAAGCACTTCAATAGAAACACCAAAATCATACATTCTTGCCCTTGCAGTGTTATAGTGTTGTTCTGAAAGAATGGTTGTTGGTGCAATAAAGGCGACTTGTTTGCCGTCCATAACGGCTTTAAAAATTGCACGAAGTGCAACTTCAGTTTTTCCAAAACCAACATCACCGCATAAAAGCCTGTCCATTACCTTTGCAGACTGCATATCTTTTTTAATTTCAAGAACTGATGAAAGTTGGTCTTCGGTTTCAGTGAACGGAAATGCACTTTCAAATTCTCTTTGAAGGTCATTATCTTCAGCAAATGCGTAGCCACGAATTTGCTCACGCTTTGCATAAAGTTCAACCAAATTAAACGCAAGTTTTTTAATCGACTCACGCACCTTGCTTTTAACAGCAGAAAAGTCTTGACCACCAATTTTGCTTAACTTCTTTGGCTCTTCTCCCCCAGAAAATCTATCAAGCAAATCCATTTGCGAAGTTGGAACATAAAGTTTGTCACCATCACGATAACGAATCACAACATAGTCTTTTGTTCCAAGATTGCCAGAAAGTTGAGTAATTCCTTCACAAACACCAATTCCGTGATACTGATGAACAACATAGTCACCCACTTTAGGAACACTAAACACATTGCCTTTTGCAAGTTTAAGCGTTGTGCTTTGGCGTTTTTTAGGAAACACATCATAAGTTCCCACAACCACAATCTTTTCTTCAGGAAGCACAAAGCCTGAACTGTAACCAACAGTGAGAATTGCCGATTTTTTATCAGCAATTGTTGCTTTTTTGTTGATTTCAATTTCAATGTCGTGCGACTTTAAAATATTTTCAGCATTATGTGCTTGGTCGCTGTCTCCAGCCATAACAAAAACCCTATATCCCTTCGCGATATAAGTTCTTGTGTCAACCGAAAATTCTTTTAAATTGTGAGTGTATCTATTTGAAGGCACTGTTTTAAAATTAAACACCGCCTTTGAATTAAAAAACTTGTTAGAGTTTGTGATTTTTAAGAAAGCAACACTTGTTTTTCCAGCAAATTTTTCTAAAACTTCAGCAGATGAAAACTCAACTTGATTTTTTCCAGCAAGAAGTGTTCCCGAATCACGAAGTTCTTTAATTCTCTCTCCAAACTCTTTTTCATGGTTTTTAAGTGAATCATAAAGTTGTTTGCATTCATCAAACACAACTAAATATTCACCTGAAACAACCTTTTCAAAATAATCAAAAATTGAAGACCTGAAATCTGCAAGATATGGCGCAAGTGCGTCAAGTGAATAACTTCTGTCTTTAAGTTCAAGTCTTGAAATAATTTCATCAAGCCCAGAGTTGAAAATTGTGTTTGCATCAACATCTTGCCCTTCAACCTTTCGAAGTGAATTAACTTTACTTTTTAAAAGTTCAATTTCGTCAGCAGTTAAAAACAAATCAGAATATGGGCAAATTTTAATTTGTTCAACTTGTTTTGTTCCCTTTTGAGTGGTTATATCAAAAACTTTAATGGTTTCAATAACCGTATCAAAAAAATCAATGCGATAAGGCTCTTTTGTGTTAACCGGAAAAATATCAAACACTTCACCACGCCTTGAAAATTGACCACCTTGCGAAATAATCTCTTCTCTTTTATAACCTGCTTCAACAAGCAGTTTTTGCAAAGTTTCAGGCTCAATGTTTTGATTTGTTTTAAGTTTTAAAATGTGTGATGAAAAATCACTAATAGATGGAAGATAAGCAAAAAGTGATTCAATTGGTGCAACTATAGCGTCAAAACTCTTGTTTAAAATGTTATAAAGCACCTTTGTTCGCTGTTCATAAAGTTCAGTTGACATTGCTCTTTTATATAAAAAACTGTCTTGAACTGAAGGAAAAACAAACGCCTTTTTGCCCATGAGTTCAAAGTTCTCTTGAACTGCAGAAGCAGTCACATTATCTGCTGTTATGTAAAGCAATTTTTTTGAAAACCCTGAAACAATAGCCGGTCTTGCAGAATTTTGCACACCAAAAATTGAGCAGGAATTTCCTGCTCTAACTTCATTATATAATTTGCCAAAGTTTTCACTTGTGGCTTCAAAATTAAATATATTAGTGTTTTCCATTGCTATTTGAATTGCCATTATATTTAGACATAATTTCATCAACTGAACTGCCTAGAACATAATCATACACTGCATTTGCTGCTTTTTCAAGCCCAAGTTTTTGATTTTCTGTCATTCGCATTTTTGAAAGCACAAAGTTTGCAAGGTCTTGATGTTCTTGTTTTGAACCAATGCCAACACGAACTCTGTTAAAATCACCTGAACCGGTTTCACGAATAATGCTTTTAAGCCCATTGTGAGTTCCCGCAGAACCACTTTTACGAATACGCACAAAGCCAGGTTCTAAATCAATATCATCATTTATAACAAGCACATCACTAATTTCAAAGCCATATTTCTTCATAAAACTTTTAACAGATCTGCCACTTTCATTCATATAAGTTCTTGGCTTTGCCAAAATGATTTTTTCACCATTTTTGTTAAACTCTGCATAGTCTGCGTCACAGCCAGTCTTTTTAATGTTTTCACCAAGCATTTCTGAGAGTTTGTCAATAACCATAAAACCAACATTGTGATTTGTGTCAGCATATTCTTTGCCAATATTTCCAAGTCCAACAATCAGTTTCATACCTCGCCCCCATTAACATCTTCAACAATGGTTTTGTTAACTGTTATTGTTGAATTTTCATAAACGGTTGCTCCAAGCACTTCAACATTTGCGTCAAGCACTGAGCCTGCAAGCACAACAGCCGGCTTAAGTTCGCCAATAAGTTTGCTAAACTTTCCAATTTGAACATTTTCAGCAACTCTTGCTTTGTTAATTTGGCAACATTCTTCAATCACAGTGTTGTCTTTAATTCCTGAATTAATGATTCTAACATTGTCAGAAATTTCAACATTTTCGCCAACAACTGAGTTTTTAATAAGCGCACGAGATTCAATTTTAACGCCGTCTTTAATCACACTTGAAATTATAATCGCCCCTTCGCCAATAACAACATTATTTCCAACTTTAGAACCTTTTATAATTACATCTTCCTTAATTTCACAATCACTTCCAACAGTTGAATTTTTAACAACAGAAACATTCGAAGCAACTGTTGTTCTTTCACCAATTTCAGAAGTTGCGTCAACAGAACCAACTTCAGGTCTTTCAAAATAAACACCTTTTTGCATATGGTAAGAAAGCACTTTTTTAGAAAGCACTTCTTGTGCATAAGAAAGGTCTTCAAGCGAATTTACTTCATAAAAATCATTGCTTGAAAACTCATAAGTATCAACTGAGAAAATTTCGTCATTAGAAAGAATATAATCATTGCTGAAAACAAAGCCCTTTTTAAGTTTGCAAGCATTCATATGCTTTCTGTCAACATACCCAAGCAAATCTTTGATGTGTTGCTTGTTAACAAGTGGTGTGTTTGCATAGAGTACAACTGAATATTTTGCACTTTTCACAAAAGGTCTAATAAGTGAAATGACATCAGCACCCTCTTCTGCTCTCAAAATCACAGGTCTAACTTCGCACGCTCTTGCAACCCAATTAAGTGAAGGAATGCCACAAACCTCATATTCATAAATATTTTTTGCAAGATTAAAACCAGATGAATCTTCGCATAAAATAAAATAATGTGCAGAAATTTCTTCATCTGTTTCCTGAACAAATTCAGGCTCTTCATCAACGATAATATAATTGTCTAATTCTTCTTCATACATATCCATACTAAAATTTTATAATTTATAAAACTCATTGTCAAGCAAGCAAAATGAATATTAAAAATTTTGACAAATAAAAAAAGAGCATCTCTACTCTTTTTTATTCACCTCTTTGGCTTGCGGCTGCGTTTGCTGCTTCGTCTTTACCGTCAACAATTTTATATTTATTATTTCTTAAATCAAGTTCAAAATCTAAAAGAGTTGAATAACTTTCAAAAACATTTCCGTTTGTTTTTTCCGCCTTAATTCCTGGAAGCCATTCATCGTTAATTGTTTTATATAACGCACCGAGTGATGAGTAACCATCATTCAAAAAAGCAACGATAGAATCAGCATAAACTCCATAACTCCAGAAGAGATTATATGGATAAGCCTTTCCGTCTAAAATAAATACAGGTGCAGAAATCATATACTTTCCCTTACCTGTTTTAATCGCATCAGTAAATGCAAAAGGAAGCACCATCTCTTCGGTAATTTTCTTTGATAAATCATTTGTAATTTGTGTCTTTAATTTTTCAATTTTCTGTTTTTCGATAACTGCTAACATATTTCAATTTCCTTTAACTTTTTTAACTACACCATAATAAAACAAAAACGGATATTCGTCAATACCCGTTTTATGATTTTTAGACTATTTTTTTCTTTTTCCCTTAAAATAATTAGACACTAATTCTGAGCACTCATCTTTCATAAAACCACCAATAATTTCAGTTTTATGATTAAGTTCAGCGCGTTCAACAAGTTCACTTGCTGAAATTGAACCATTTGTTATGCTTGCACCAAAATACA
>JAFQBZ010000172.1 GCA_017399515.1 Clostridia bacterium
ATGCTAAGCACGGTGAAAATATTGATAAACTTCTTGAAATGGTTCTCTTTGTTGCTGAATATCAAAACTTAAAGGCAAATCCAAAGAGAAAAGCACAAGGTTCAATCATTGAAGCAAAACTTGATAAAGGTCTTGGTGCTGTTGCATCTGTTCTTGTTCAAAATGGTACACTTAATGTTGGTGACTATGTTGTTGTTGGAACTTGCACAGGTAAAATCAGAGCAATGATGAATGATAAAAATGAAAGAATCAAATCAGCAGGTCCATCAATCGCCGTTCAAATTATCGGTCTTTCTGGTGTTCCAAATGCTGGTGATGAACTTTTTGTTGTTGACGAAAAGATGAGTCGTCAAGTTGCTCTTGAGCGTCAAAACACTGCTAAAATTGAAATGATTAAGAGTGCTGACCTTTCAATTGAAAATATGATGAATAAGATTGCTGACAGCAATTTCAAAGATTTCAATGTTATTGTTAAAGCAGATGTTCAAGGTTCGGTTGAAGCGCTTCGTTCATCACTTTCAGAAATTCAAAATGAAGAAGTTAAAGTTAGATTTGTCAGTGGTGGTGTTGGTGCTATCAATGAAAACGATGTAAGTTTGGCTCAAGCAGCAAACGCACTTATCGTTGCATTCAACACAAAAACAGATTTCAAAGCAAAAGTTTTGGCTGATAAATATAAAGTTGAAATTAAAAATTCAAAAATCATTTATGAAGTAATCGAATACATCACTGAAAAAATCAGTAAAATGGTTACTCCAAAATATAAAGAAGTTGTTACAGGTCACGCTGAAATCAGAGCAACATTTAAAGCAAGCAAAGTTGGACTCATTGCCGGAACTTATGTTCTTGACGGAAGAATTTCAAGAGGCAGCAAAGTTCGTGTTATGCGTGGTGATAAACAAATCTTTGAGGGTGAAATTGCAACAATTCAAAGAGAAAAGAATGAAGCAAAAGATGTTGACGCTGGATATGAATGTGGTGTTACATTTGCTGGCTTTACAGACTTTGTTGTTGGCGACACCTTTGAAACTTATAGATTAGAAAGAATCAACTAATAATTGTTCTAAAGAGCATTATAATTTGTAATGCTCTTTAGTTTTAGGAGAGAATATGGCAAACAATAGAATGAGCAGGGTCAACTCTGAAGTTCAAAAAAGTTTGATGAAAATTATTTCTCGTTTTGATGACGAAGATATTTCATCTGCTTTAATTTCAATTATGAAGGTTGACACATTTGCAGATTTTTCAATGTCAAAAGTTTATGTAAGTGTTTTAGGTTCAGCAGAACAAAAGAAGAAAGTTGTTGAAAAACTTAACTTAAACAAAAAATCAATTAGATATGATTTGGCACATTCACTTAAACTTAGAAATGTTCCAGAACTTATGTTTATTATTGATGATGTTGAAGAAAGAGCAGAAAGAGTTCTTAAATTATTTGATAAAATCGAAACTGAATTAAAGGAAACAGACAATGGAGAAGATGACAACATTTAAAGAAGTTTCAGAAATTATAAATAGTGCAAACAATATTTCAATTTACACACATATAAACACCGATTGTGATGCAATGGGTTCAGCAATTGCTCTTCGTGAAGCGTTAAAACTTATGGGTAAAAATGCTGATGTTTATGTGAATTCTAATTTTCCTAATTACTTCAAATTTTATGGAAGTTTAGAAGAAATAAATAAAAAATCATTTGAAGGCAAATATGACCTTGCAATATGTGTAGACTCAGCGACTGAGGGCAGACTTGGAAAGTATAAATTCACATGGCGCAAGGGCGTTAAAAATACTCTTGCAATAGACCATCATCATTTGTCAAATGATATGTTCTGCAAGTTTAACTGTGTGAAAGAAGCGTCTTCAACAGCAGAAATTTTATTTGAACTTTTAATTTATATGAAAGTTCAACTCTCACCATATATCTGCAAATGCTTAATTTCAGGCATTTTGACAGATACAGGAAGGTTTACGCATTCAGTAAAACCAAGAACACTTGAAGTGGTTTCTAAACTTTTAAAATATGGAAAGTTAAAAATTGAAGAAATCACAACTCCACTTTTCAATTCAATGGAATATAGAGTGTTTAATTTATTGCAACTTGCTTATCAAAAAATTGAATTTTATTCTGAAAACAAACTTGCAATCATTATGTTTTCAAAAGAAGATTTTAAAAACACAGAAACAACACTTGATGATGTTGATGCGTTTCCTGATATTCCACTTCAACTTGAATGCATTAAGTTTGCAATTTTAGCATCTGAAGATGATAAAGGTTACTTTAGAGTGTCATTCAGGTCAAAAGGAGAGTTATCAGCAAAAGATGTTGCTGAATCTTTTGGTGGTGGTGGACACTTAAATGCAAGTGGTTGCAAAATTTTTGGTTCATTTGATGAAGTTAAAGATAGACTTTTAAACAATTCATTCGAAGTTTTAGGTTGGAAAAAATAATGAGTGAAATTAAAGGATTTGTTAATATAATAAAACCAACAGGAATGACATCTTCTGATGTTGTGTGTAAAATTAAGAAAATTTTGCATATGAAGAAAGTTGGTCATCTTGGAACCCTTGACCCAGCGGCGTCAGGGGTTCTTCCTGTTGCAGTGGGAAGGGCAACAAAGTTTTTTGATTATTTTCTTTCAAAAGACAAAAAATATACAGCAGTCGTTAAATTTGGAATTTCAACTGACACACTAGATAGTTTTGGAAATATAACTAAAATTGATAATGGTGTGAATGTTGATGAAAATCAAATTTTATCAGTGATTCAAAGTTTCATTGGAAAAATTGAACAATATCCACCTAAATTTTCGGCTTTAAAGGTTAATGGAAAGAAAGCGTATGAACTTGCAAGAGATGGTGTTGAATTTGAACTTAGCCCACGAAAAATAACTATTTATGACATCAAGTTAAGACAAAAAATAAATGATAATACATTTATATTTGATGTTCATTGTTCAGCAGGAACATATATTCGAACTTTATTTGCTGATATTGCTGAAAAAATTGGAACAGTTGCTTTTGTTCCGGTTATTATAAGAACAAAAAGCGGTGCATTTGAAATGAAAAATGCAATGACGATTGAAGAATTTGAAAATTCAAAATCTGTTTTAAATATTGAAGATATTTTCAGTGATTTTGAGATTGTTGAAATAGGCGAAAATTTGGCAAAAAAAGTGCTTAATGGCGTTTTGTTATCAGTTGAAGAGTTGAATAATGAAAATGTCAAATCAAAGCCATTTTTGATTAAATATAACGATGAAATTGTTGGGTTATATGAAAATTTTAAAGGAAAAATTAAACCAATAGCGTTTGTTTATGATAAAGATTAAAAAGGAGTATAATTATGATTAAATTTGGACCATCAGGTTTTTGTGAAGAATTTTCACTTACAAATAAATCTACTGAAGAAATGCCAAAGTGGTTATTAAATCATAATTTAAAGTGTTATGAATTATCATTTACAAATGGTGTGAGATTATCATTTGAAACTGCAGAGAAATATGGCAAACTATTTAGTGATGCAAATATTGAAGTTTCGGTTCATGCACCATATTATATCAACTTTGCAAATCCAGACCCATTGATGATTGAAAAATCTAATGGATACATTATCGAGTCATTAAAGAGAATGGAAAAACTCGGTGCAACAAAACTTATATTTCATCCTGGCACACAAATGAAAATGACTAGAGATGAAGCATTTAATAATACCTATAACAACATTAAAAATTTGATAAATGTTTTAGACGAACAAGGTTTTAAAAATTATATTTTGTGTCCAGAAACAATGGGTAAGCATGGGCAAATTGGAACGGTTGAAGAAATTGCAAAAATTTGCACTATTGATGAGAGAATAATTCCAACAATTGATTTTGGTCATGTGAATTCATTTAATCAAGGAAGTTTAAAAACGGAAGAAGATTTTGCAAAAATTTTTGAAACTTTTAAAAGTTATTTGGGTGACAGGTTTAATAAAGTTCATATTCATTTTTCAAAGATAGAATATGGAAAGAAAGGTGAAATTAAACATTTAACATTTGACGATAGTGTTTATGGTCCAGAATTTGAACCGCTTGCAAAAGTTTTGAAAAAGTATAATGTTGAGGCGTGTGTGATTTCAGAATCTGCAGGAACTCAAACGAAAGATGCTTGCACAATGCAAAATATTTATCATTCGGTTTAGTTTTTAATTCAAATACATTGATTTTTTGTGATTAGTGTGTTATATTATTTGTAGAAAATTTTGCGAAAGCAAATCGTTATTTTATGGAGGATTTATGATTACAGCAGGCGATTTAAGAAAAGGCGTTACATTCGAATATGAAGGAAAGGTTTATGTTGTTGTAGATTTCATGCATGTTAAACCAGGAAAGGGTGCTGCATTTGTTAGAACAAAATTAAAAAATGTTATTACAGGACAAGTTATTGAACTTACATTCAACCCTGTAACAAAATTTGAAAAAGCACAAATCGAAACAAAGCAAATGCAATATCTTTACAGTGATGGTGATTTATATTATTTCATGGATAATGAAACATATGAACAACTTCCACTCAACCATGATCAAATTGAAGATGCTCTTCAATTCATTGTTGAAAATATGGATGTAACTGTTAGATTCTATAAAGGTGAAGCATTTAGTGTTGAACCACCAAACTTTGTTGAACTTAAAATTGTTGAATGTGAACCAGGAATTCAAGGTGACACTTCTAAGGCTGGAAACAAACCAGCAAAACTTGAAACAGGATTCGTTCTTCAAGTTCCACTCTTTGTTGATAATGGTGATACAATTAGAATCGACACAAGAACCGGAACATATATGTCAAGAGTTTAGTTTAAAAGATAAAATATGCCAAAATTTGGCATATTTTTTTTTGCAAAAATTTCATATATATTCTTCAAAGTTAATATTTTAAACTAGAGGTGAATATGTTATGTAATATTTTGCCAGATTGGCTATATAAAATTATTGCCGAAAAATATAGACTTGATAATGTTTATGAAATTAGAATAAGATTAGATAAGCCAATAATGATCAACTATCAAGGTGACTATATTCAATTAAAAGTTAATAATGGTTATCATGGTGGAGAAATTATTGCAAGTAGTGATTTGATTAATTATATTATTTCAGTTGCAACAAAGCAGTCAATATATGCCTATAATAATCAAATTAAAAATTGTTACATAACAACAGATTCTGGAATAAGAATTGGATTATGTGGAACAGTTGTTTATGATAACGATGAAGTTTCAACGATAAAAAACATAACATCTCTAAACATAAGAATAAGTCACAAAGTTGAAAATTGTGCTAAAAAAATATTAAATTTGATTGCATATGATAGTGTTGTTCAAAACACATTGATAATATCTCCGCCAGGGGCGGGAAAAACAACTCTTGTTAGAGATATTGTTGAAAATTTATCTAAAGAAAAAAGAATAAACAATATTTTAGTTGTTGACGAAAGATATGAAATTGCGGGGCTTAATATTTCAAAATTTGATTTAGGTGAAAGCGTTGATATTATTTCCGGTTCAAATAAAAATTTTGCTTTTGAAAATGCATTAAAAACAATGAGTCCGTCAGTTATTGTTACCGATGAAATTTCAAAAGAAAGTGATATAGAATCAATTAAAGAAACTATAAAATCTGGTGTAAAAGTTATTGCAACTGCACACGCAAAAAATATTCAAGATTTAAAAAATAAAAAATATTTTGAAAGTTTGATAAATGATAAATATTTTGAAAAAATTATTGTTTTGTCAAAACGAAATGGAGTTGGAACAATTGAAGGTGTTTTTGATGAGAATTTAAAAATAATATATTTTCCAAGTGTATTATGAAAATTATTTTAATTATAAGTGTGATAACAACATCAGGTTTGATTGGAATTAATATAAAAAACAAATATCAAAATGAGTATTTGTTTTATAAATTTTTAAAAGATTTTCATCAATATGTTGTTTCAAACATCACACTTTTCAAAAATAATATCGTTGAAATAATAGATAATTATATAATTATGCATAAAAATAAAAACGCAAAATATATAAATTTATTTTTAAAAAACAGCAACATATATACTTATAATAAAGAATTTTTAAATAAATATATAACAAATAGTGAAAACTCTTTTATAATTTTAGAATATCTAAACAATTTAGGAAAAGGTGAATATTTATTTGAAAAAGAAAAGATAGATAATTTTTCTGTGTTGCTTGATAAAAGAATAGAAGATAGTTCTTATGAATTAAAAAATAAAGGTGAATTATATTTTAAATTATTGCTTGCAATAGGTTCTATTGTTGCAATTATAATTTGGTGATAAATATGGATGTTTCAATATTATTTAAAATTGGTGCAATAGGAATTTTGACAACTGTGATATCTCAATTATTCCAACATCAAGGAAGGGGTGATCTTGCAACGCTTACAGGTCTTGCTGGTCTTGTTATTGTTTTGGTTATTGTTCTTGGTATGGTGGGGAATTTATTTGATACATTAAAGACACTATTTGACTTAAATTAAAAACGCAAATAATATTAAAAATGGTTAAAATATGCTATATAAAATAATATTTATTGCGATAATTTGTATTTTTTCTTCTGCACTTCTAAAAAAGTACAACAGTGAAATTTCAACACTTGTTAGTGTTTGTGGTGGGGTGTTGATTTTTGTTTTGTCAGTTCAACAGTTAACATTAGTGTTTAATAGTTTAAAAGATATATATAATTTTACTGATTTGAATTTTGATTTTCTTAAAATTATCTTTAAGGTTTTGGCGGTTGGTTACATAACAGAATTTGCGGCTGACATTGCTGATGATTTTGGCAATAGTATAATTTCGTCTAAAGTTATTTTTGGAGGAAAACTTGTTATATGTGGAATGACTTTGCCTGTTGTAAAAGAATTGTTAGAAATGTTATTGTCTTTATTATCTTAATTAGTTCTATGTTTCAAATTAATATCAAAACTGATAATGTTGTTTACGCTGAAGATGTTGATGAAAATGTTGAGTTGGAAAAAGAATTTTCAGAAAATATTGAAAATTTATTAGATGATATTGATACTAACGAACTTAATGATTTTTTGGCTAATGACTTTAATCTTAACTTTTTTGATGTGACTGATTTCAAAGGTTTGATTGTTAAAATTCTAAATGGAAATTATTTTGATGAGTATAATAATATTTTTGAATCAATAAAAACTTTCATAAAAGGTGAGTTTAAAAATTTATTAAAAATATTTCTTGTGTTTTTAGTTATAGTTTTGCTGTTTGAACTTTTTAATAATTTATGTGCTGAAAAATATATTGAGATAAAGTCAAGTGTGAAAATTATATTTTCAATCATAATATCAATATTGGTTATTTATCTCTATAAGCAAATTTCTAATGATGTTTTAAATATTGTTCAAAAAGTATTTTCATTTTCAAAAATAATTTTTCCTATTTTGCTTAGTTTGATTTTAGTTTCTGGTTCGGTTGGAACACATTCAGTTTATAGTTCACTTTCATTATTTTTCTTAAATACAGGTTCATACTTATTTACATATGTTTTAATACCAATTTCAGTGTCTATTTTTATTTTGAGTTTGATTGGTTCTGTTTTTTCAAAAAATAGATTTTCTAGAGTTATTGATATTTTTAAATCTATTTTCAAATATTCCATAATAATTTTCTTTACTATATTTGGTTTGTTTTCAAGTGTTAATGTTATCGCGTCTAGTGTTAAAGATGGTGTTAGTGTTAGGCTTACGAAGTATGCAATAAAAAATTATATTCCAATTGTTGGTGGATATGTTTCACAGGGTTTTGATTTTATACATTCATGTTCGGTTGTTGTTAAAAATGCTGTGGGTGTGTGTGGAATTTTTGTGTTACTATTTTTAGTGTTAAAACCGATTTTGATTTTTTTTGTTTATATGCTGATGTTTAAAATTTTGTCAGCGGTTGTTGTTTTAATTGGTAATGTTGAGTACTCAGATTTATTTAACAATGTTTCGAAATCGATATCATATTTTCTTGCTGTTATTGTTGGTTTGTTTTTTATTGTTTTTGTGTTTATCTATTTGCTTATAATTTCTGTTTCGGTGATTTAATGATTTATAAATTTGTTTTTTCAATTATAGTTTTAAATTTAATTTTTGAAATAATTGAAATGATATTTCCGTCAAAAAAAATGAAGAATATGGTAAAGTCTTTTGTGTTAATTTTGTTTTTTAAAGAAATGATTTTGTTGCTTAAAAATTTATTATAAAACGCAAAAATTATTAAATATTGTGTTAAAAATATATTAATTTGGGGTAAATGTGAAAAATTTTGCATTTTTTACAAAATTAAAAGATAAAGTTTTGGGGTTAAAAAATTCTAAAAATCGTAAAAATTTGTTTTTGGTAATCGGTTTAGTTCTTGGGGTTGTTTTATTGATTATTTCATTTATCATTCCATCAAAAACAAAAGTTGAAAAAAGTGAAAAAACTGAAATTTCAGTTTCAAGTTATTCATCTAGCATTGAATCTAAACTTGAGCAGATGTTATTAAACTTAAATGAGATAACAAGTGTTGATGTGATGGTTATGGTTGAATCATCGCCCAAAATTGAATATTTAATTGAGAAAAAAGAAGAAATTAAAACTGATGAAAAGGGTTCTTCTTCGGTGGTCTCAACAACTGTTGTGTTTGAGAAAAATGGTTCAGTTTCAACGCCTGTTGTTGTCACAACAATAATGCCAAAAATTACAGGTGTTTTTATTGTTTTGAATCAAGTTTCTGCTTCGACAAAAATTAGCATAATAAATTCAATAAGTGTTGTTCTAAATATAGACCAAACCTGCATAAGTATTTTACAGGAACGCTAAAGGAGATTATTTATGAAAATTGTTTATTTTAGGGAGGTTGGAAAAATGCTTACAAAGAAAAAGAAGATGTTTATTTTGCTTGGAATGGTTGCGCTATTATTTGTTACAGGTGGGTTGAATTTATTTTTGAACAGAACAACGAGTGAAGTGCCTGCTTCAAGTTATGAATCAGCAAGTTTTTTAACAAGTTATAGAACAAGCAAGTTTGAAACTCGTCAAACAATGATGGAATATTATGATTCAATTTTAAAGGTTTCAACCGATGCTGAGCAGATAACTGAAACAAATGCTTTAATTTCAGAACTTGCTAGCCGCATGGAAAAGGAAACAGTTTTAGAAGGAATGATTATGGCTTCTGGTTTTGAAGATGCAGTAGTTACAAATTCAGACGACTCTTATACAGTTATGGTTAAAGCAGATAATTTTACAGTTGATGATGCTGCAAAAATTCTTGGCATTTTGGTTAAAGAAACAGGCGTGTCAGCAACTAATGTAAAAATTTCATCAGTTTAAAAGTTTAAAAAATTTAAGTTTTAAGTGACAAGATTAAGTCTTGTTACTTTTTTTATATTATTTAATATAATATAATTTAAAAATATAAATTGATTTTGGAAAACAAGTGTGTTATAATTTGTTTGATATTAAATTGGGGGAATATGCAATGGCAAAGCGTGTAAAAATAATAGTAGCAGAAGACGATAAAGAAAAAGATAATGTAACATATAAAAAGAAAGTTGTTATCAGTATAGTTTCTCTCGCAACACAAGAAATTAACGGAGTTGCTTCAATAAGCAGAAATTCAGTTTCAGCAATTAAGAGTGCTTTTAGCAAAAATATCAATCGTGGAATTATTGTTAACTTCGAAAATAATCTTGTTAACATTGATGTTTTTGTTAATGTTAAGTTTGGATATTCTGTTAGAGATATTGCGTTTAGAGTTCAAGAAAACATTAAGTCAAGCGTTGAATCAATGACAGAGTTTAAAGTTAACTCAGTTAATGTTCATGTTGTTGGTGTTTCATTTAATGATGTTGATAGTGATTTTGTAAGTTAATGAAGGGTTGAAAATGAGTAAATTCACAAGTGAAAAGATAGCAGAATTTTATAAGAGAGTGGGGCTTTCAAAAGCCGAGTTTTTTGATGGCAAAAAGCCTGTGAATTTGTTTAAGATTTTAAAGATTAATCCTAAAACAGATGAAAATGGAAACCGCATAAAAACTCCTTATGAAATGCTCGGGGTTTTCCCATGTTTTGTTAATGGAGTTGAAAGACCTATTGTTTTTGCAATTAAAAATCGAGTTTTAGGTATTGGAAAATATGAAGGCGAGATAAAAGACTTCGTTTATAAAAAGCAAAAAGTTAAAGAAGAGAAAACAATCATTCAAACCCTTAAAGAAAAATATAGAGCAGCAATTTTTGCTGGTGATGAATTGGCTGCTGAGTCTTGCCTTGAAATGATTTCAAATCTTTCGGCAGAAGAAGCAAGAGAATTTAGAGATACTTTTTATAACTACACAAAATTTTATAGAAGAATGAAAAAACAACTTTTGTTAGATTTGTTTGCTCATTTCTTTTTAGAATTGGTTCAAGCAAGGTCAACAATTGTTAAAAATGGTTTGATAAGAAAAGATAGGCTTTATAAAGCATATAGAGAGAAAAATCAAAACTATAGTCAAGATGTAACTTTTGATTCTGAACTTGATATTATTAGTGTTTCAGGACAACCAAACCCAATTAATTTTGGAATGCAAAACATTAAAAAAGTGGTTGTTGAAAACAAAGAAACTGACATGGTTTCAGAATTTGAAGTTTCTAAAGATGAAATAAAGGTTAAAACAAATCTTGAAATGTCTTTGCCACAAGTTGATGAATCACAAGTTCAAGTGCAGGCAAATGCTGAAATGGTGGCAAAACCTCAAAGGGAAATTGTGCAAGAATCAAAAGCGCAAGAGATTGATGATTTTGATATGGGTTTCTTTGGAACAATAAAATCGTTTATTAGCAAAAAAAGAAAACCGCTTAGAAGAGTTGGTGCTATTCCAAATAATATGCAAAATGAAGATGAGGAAGAATATACATCATTTTCAAAAGTTGAAAAATCTCAAAGGGAAAGAGAAATTGAAATTTAAAGGAAAAGGTTATGAGTAGAAGAGATGCACGAGAAGTTGCTTTAAAATTAGTATTTGAATATATCTTTACAGGCGAAGAAAAACGAGATTTGGTTGATGAATATACAGCCGAATTTGATGCTGATGATTTATCTTATGTTAATGTTGTGTATTTTGGAATTATTGGTCATTATGATGACCTTAATGAAAAAATTTCAAACACAATTGAAAAGTTTTCATTTGAAAGATTATATAAAATGGATCTTGCAATCATTATGCTTGGGCTTTATGAAATTTTATATATGGAATCAATTCCTTATAAAGTTAGTGTTGATGAAGCACTTACACTTGCGCAAAAATATTCAACTGAAAAGAGCATAAAATATATTAATGGTGTGCTTTCTAAATTTGCGAGGTAAGAATGAAAACGATAACTTTATCGGTTAATCAGTTTAACACATTTGTAAAAAATATTCTTGATGCAGAAGAGTTTTTGTCTAACATTTGTGTTTATGGTGAAGTTACAAATTTTAAGATGTCAGGTGGGCATGCATATTTTGATTTAAAAGACGAAACTGCAATGCTTTCATGTGTTAAGTTTGGTGCTAATGATTTAAACATAAAAAATGGTGACCTTGTGACAGCATTTGGAAAGGTTAATTTTTATGTTAAATCAGGAAGATTAAACTTTTTGGTTGGCAGGGTTTCTGCTGCTGGAATGGGTGACCTTTATCAAAGGTTTTTAATGCTTAAACAAAAACTCGAAAAAGAAGGTTTTTTTGCTGAAGAAATAAAAAAGCCGATTCCTAGATTTGCAAAAAATTTAGGTGTGGTAACAAGTGAAACAGGGGCGGTAATTCGTGATATAATTCATGTGACAAGACTTAAAAACCCATACACGAACATAATTGTTTATCCTTCAAGAGTTCAAGGCTCTGGTGCTGAAGATGATATTGTTCGTGGCATTGAATATTTCAACACCAGAAAAGATATAGACACAATTATTGTTGCTCGTGGTGGTGGTTCAATTGAAGACCTTTCACCATTTAACACTGAAAAAATTGTAAAGGCGATTTATGCAAGTGAAAAACCTGTAATTTCAGCAGTGGGTCATGAAACTGATTTCACACTTTGTGATTTTGCTGCAGATCTTAGAGTTCCAACTCCGTCAGTTGCCGCAGAAGTTGCTGTTTTTGATTACTTTGAACAATTAAATAACATAAAATTAATTAATGATAATAATTATTATTTTATAACTAAAATAATTAATGATAGAAAAAAAGAAACAGCAAACATTTCAAGTTCAATTATTGATAAAACGAAACTAAAAATTGAGTCATCAAAAAATCAAATTATGATGACTGTTAAAGATATTGAATCAAAAATTGAACTTATAAAAAAAGAGAAAGAAAACAAACTTTCGGTTTTGACAAATGTAATTTCAAAATTGAATCCTTTAGAGATTTTAAAAAGTGGTTATGCTGTTGTTGAAAATCAAGGAAAGAAATTGACAACAATCAAATCTGCAAAGGTTGGTGATGAAATAACCATAAACTTAAATGATGGAAAGTTTGATGCAACTATTTCAAAAATAGTTAAATAGGAGAATGTTATGACATTTGAAGAGGCTTTAGAAAAATTAAATAGCATTAAAGATAAACTTGAAGATAAAGATATAACTTTAGAAGAATCAATAAAACTTTATACTGAAAGTGTTGAATATACAAAAATTTGTTTAGATGAACTTAAAAGCACTGATGGTAAAATTGTTGCCATTAAGGCAGAAATTGATAAACTTATTGAGAAACCTTTAGATGTAAGTGAGGAATAATTATGCTTCAAAGTTTGACAATCAAAAATATTGCTTTGATTGATAACTTGACTATCGATTTAAGCACAGGGTTTAATGTTTTAACTGGTGAAACGGGTGCAGGAAAGTCTTTGATTATAGACTCTCTTGCTTTGCTATTGGGTGAAAAAGCAGATAAAAGCCTTATTTCTTACGGTGAAAATTTTGCAAGTGTTGAAGCCGTTTTTGAAACAAACTCATGTGCGATTTTAGACAAACTTGAAGAGTTTGGACTTGATAGAGAAAATACAATTGTTATTTTTAGAAAACTATCTAATGATGGAAAGAATGAATGTCGTGTGAATGGAAAAACATTTACACTTTCAATGCTTAAAGCATTAACTGCACCACTTATGGATTTGCATGGTCAATTTCAACATCAAGAGATTTTGAAAACATCAAATCAATTAAAGACACTTGATGATTTTGGTGGAAGCGAAATAAAAATTGCAAAAGAAAAATATAAAACACTTTATCATAAATTGAACTCAATAAAAAAGGAACTTGCTTCATTTAATTTTGATAGTCGTGATAGAGAGAAACTTATAGATTTATACTCTTATCAAATTAATGAAATCGAAGAAGCAAACTTTAAAGATGGTGAAGAAGAGTCTTTAAAAGAATTTAGAGTTAGAGTGTTAAATCAAGAAAAGATTGCACTTTCACTTGAAAGAGTAAATTCATATTTTGAAGGTGCTGGTGAAAATTATGGCATTTTGGGGCTCATAAAAAAGGCTGATGTTGAAATTGCCGATGTTCTAAAATATTTGCCTGAAGCGAGTGAACTTGCTGAAAGACTCAATTCAGCAAGGTATGAAATTCAAGATATTGCTGAAACTGTTGAAAGTTTAAAAGATGGGCTTGAATTTGACGAATATTCAGCAATTGAAAATGAAAAGAGATTAGATCTTTTAACTTCGTTAAAAAAGAAATATGGCGCAAATATTGCCGAAATTAACGAATATTTAGAGAAGATTAAAAAAGATTATGAGAAACTTTTAAACTCTGCTGAAGTAATTGAAAAACTTGAAAAAGAAAAACTTGAAGTTTCTAATATGCTTTTTGAATGTGCAAAGCATTTATCAAATCTTAGAAGAAAAACTGCTGAAGATTTTACTCAAAAAGTTAAAAATGAACTTGCAGAACTTTCAATGAAAGGCTCGAAATTTGAAATTGATTTCAGTTTTGTAACAGAAGAAATGGCTGATGAAACAGGTTTTGATAAAATTGAGTTTATGTTCACAGCAAACTCTGGGCAACCACTTCGTCCACTTAACAAAGTTGCAAGTGGCGGTGAAATGAGCAGATTTATGCTTGCAGTAAAAAATATTACTGCAGATATTGATAATGTTGACACAATGATTTTTGACGAAATTGACACAGGAATTAGTGGTGACACTGCAAATGTGCTTGCAAGAAAACTTGCAAAAATTGGCAAAAAACATCAAGTTGTTTGCGTGACTCACTTGGCACAAGTTGCAAGTTTTGGTGCTTCGCATTATTATATTTCTAAAGCAGAAAATAATGGTGTAACAAGAACATCTCTTAAGGTGCTTGATTATGAAAACAGAGTTCGTGAGATTGCAAGAATAATTGGTGGTGCAATTTCAGACTTTTCAATCAACCATGCAAAACTTATGTTAGATGCAGGAATTAATGCTGATTTAGATTAAAATTTTATGCATACATAAAAATTATAAATTTTCAAAAACTACTTTTATAGGAGTAGTTTTTTTTATGAAGAAATTTGGGTTAAAATCGATTGTTTGTAAAATCTTGATTTTAATATTATGTTTGTTTAGTTTTGGTGCATCAGTTGTTAATCCTGTTGAAATTTCAAACACTCCAACAAAAATGTGTTCGGCTCAAGCAAACACAAATTTTCCTAAATTAAAAGAAATTATTAAAACATTATTCAAAAAAAATAAAAAACAAAATTCTTCAAACGCTGAAAAAACTTATGTGTATTTGGGTGGTTATCCACTGGGTTTTGCAATATCATGTGATGGTGTGATTGTTGTTGCGAACTCGAATGAATCTGCAAGTGATATTGAAGAGGGTGATGTTATTATTAAAATTCAAAATGAAAGTGTAAATTCAGCCGATGACATTTTGAAAGTAATTAATAAAATTGAAAATGTAGGCAGAGATTTATCTGTTACATATTTAGAAAAGGGTGTTGAAAAAACAACAACAGTAAAGCCAATTTTTGATAGAGAAAAAAATTTATATAAACTTGGTGTTTGGGTTAGAGATAATGCTGCAGGTGTTGGAACAATAACATATATAAGAAAAGATAATCTTCGTTTTGGAGCGCTTGGGCATCCTGTTTGTGATATTGACACAGGAACACTTCTTCCGGTTAATGAGGGCAATATTTACAGGTGCAGCATTATGGGATATAAGAAAGGAAAGAAGGGTAATCCAGGTGAACTTAAAGGTCTGTTTTTAAGAAGTGGAAGGATTCTTGGAACGCTTGATGAGAATAATAAATTTGGTGTTTATGGCAAGTTTAGTGATAAGTTTTTAGAAGATTATCAAACAAATTTGGTTGAGGTTGCGAGTCATAATGAAATTAAAAATGGCAAAGCAACAATAAGATGCACGATAGAAGGAACAGTTCCAAAAGATTATGATATTGAAATTGTGAAAACATATTTTAACAATGAAAAAGATAATAAAAGTATGTTTATTAGAGTGACTGATAAAGAACTTATTGAAAAAACAGGTGGAATCATTCAGGGAATGAGTGGAAGCCCTGTAATTCAAAATGGAAAACTTGTTGGTGCAATAACTCATGTTTTTGTTAATGATCCAACTAAGGGTTACGCTGTTTTTGCTGATTATATGATTGAAAATTAAATATTTTTGCATAAAATTGTACAATATATTCAAAAGTGTTCAAAAATGATTGATTTTTGAAAAAGTGGAATATATAATAAAATTATGAATACACTAGAAGAATATTTAGAGATAAAAACAATAGATAAAAATTTTTATGTTAAAAATAATAAAGTCATTGATAATGAAATTTCAAATGACAAGTTTTTTGAATGCGTGAGTTATGATGTTGACATAGTGTTTAACATTTTGAATATATCTCCAAACAAAAGTGGTTATAAATATTTCAAAGAGGCAATATTTTTATATTTGTTTTTTGAAAAGGATTCTCCAAGTTTCAGCAAAGAAATTTATCCGGCGATTGCGAAAAAATATAATAAGTCAACAATGGCAATAGAGCGAGCAATGAGGCTTTCATTTGAAAATGTGATGTATCACATTTCAAGAGAAAAAGAAAACTATATCACGGAATATTTAAAGCCTTATTTATTGTATCCGCATAATGGTGAGATTGTTGCAAAAATTGTAAAATTGATTTCATCAAAATATTTTCAAGATAATAAGGACAAATTTTTCAATATTTAAATTTTGATGCATAAAATATAATGTGAAAATCTCAAGATGCATAAAGTTTGATATAAAAGAATACTTTAAAAATAATTTGTCATTATATATAAGTTTTTTAATTGTGTTTTTAGTTGGTGTTGTTTTTGGAATAATAAATTCATTATCTAGTGATAATTATTTAAAAATTTTAACCAAAGAAAACAAAATTTTATATTCATTTATAAATGGTTCAATAAAGGTTGGTTCTGTTTTTGGAAAATATTTATGGAAATTAATTCTGCCATTGTTTTTAATTTTTGTGTTGGGTTTAAATTTTTATTTTTGTTTATTTAGTTATTTGATTATTGGTTATCAAAGTTCAGTTTTAATAATGTCAATCTTTGCAATGGTTTCAACTTATGGTCTTTCAGGCGTTCTAAATGTTTTGTTTATTATGCTTCCAATAAATTTAATATATATTATGGCTTTAATAATTTTTGCGAGTGAAAATTTAAAGAGAAGTTATCGTGCCATTAAGTTAAAAAAATTTGCAATTGGTTATGCAGATGATAAATATATTTTCTCGTTAGTTGTGTCGATTTTGTGTGTGATTATAATTTCTTTATTTGGTTCGATTATAATTCCACTGTTTTTAAAAAACGCAATATTTCTTATTTTTTAATAAAAAAACAATATAAAAACGCATATTTTAACAATTTTCGACAAATAATAAGCGTAAAAGGAGTGTTTTATGAAAAAACTTATTATTTGTTTTTTATTTGCAGTTGCTTGTGTGTTTTCAATTTTTCCATCAATAAATTATGGAATGTTTGCAAATGCAATGGCAAATAAATCAAAAACTGAAAACCAAGAAAAATTAAAAATATCGTCAAAAGCAGGTTTACTTTTAGATTATGAAACCGGAAGTGTTTTGTTTGAAAAAAATTCGGCAGAAAGATTGCCGATTGCTTCAATGACAAAACTTGCAACACTTGCAGTTGTTTTTGATTCAATTTCAAAAGGTGTGCTTAAAGAAAGTGATGATGTTGTGGTTTCTAAAAAGGCATCACACATTGGTGGTTCTTCAGCATTTTTAGACACAGGTTCAACATATAAAGTTGGTGAACTTATTAAATCAATAATCATTGCTTCAGCGAATGATAGTTCTGTTGCACTTGCTGAGCATTTGGCTGGAAGCGAAGAGGTTTTTGTTTCAAAAATGAATAAACTTGCTTTAAGTTTAAATTTGAAAGACACAAACTTTGTAAACTGCACAGGGCTTCCTGCTGAAAATCATTATTCATCAGCAAAAGACATTGCTGAAATTTATAAACAAATTTGCAATAATGAACTTTACAAAAAACATTCAAAAGTTTGGCTTGATGAGTTTATTCACCCAAGTGGAAGAAAAACAAAACTTACAAACACAAACAAACTTATAAAAACCTATGAAGGCATTGAGGGTGGAAAAACAGGTTTTACCAATGCAGCAAGGTTCTGTTTAACTGCTTCAGCAAGAAGAGGAAACATTAGGTTAATTGGTGTTGTTATTGGAGCAAATGACAGCAAGACAAGAAGTGCAGATATGACCGCATTATTTAATTATGGTTTTGAAAATTTTGATCATAAACCTGTTTTAAATGCTGAGATTCCTGTTACAATTCAGCCGGTTTTGAAAACTGAAGAAAAGGTTGAAATTTTTCCAGCAAGAAATGTTTCAGTTTTAATAAATAAATTAGAAGATAAAACTTTCACAACAGACTTTAAACTTGATGAAATTAAAGCACCAATAAAGTCAGGCACGGTGGTTGGAAAACTCTTTGTGTTTGATGAAAATAATATGGTGGTTGACGAAGTTGATTTGATTGTTAAAAAAGATATATGCGAAATATCATTTAAAGAACGACTTAGAAAATTAACTTTAGCGTGGTAAAAATATCAAAAGAGCCGGCAAATTGTTGGCTTTTTTGTTTATTTATATTTCTTTTTAAAATTGACACTAAGAAATTACTTTGATATAATCATAATGAGGTTTTGCTTATGTTATTTCCAAGTGCTAACGCAGATGTTGGCTTTATTTATTCGTTATTAAGTTTGGTTGCTATGGTTATGGCACTTTTTGTTGCTATGCCATTTCATGAGTTTGCACACGCAGCAGCGGCAAAACACGAAGGTGATTTCACAGCGGTTGCTTACAGACGATATACTTTAGCATTTCACAAACATTTCGATTTTAAAGGTTTTTTATTTTTATTGCTTTTTAGATTTGGTTGGGCAAAGCCTGTGCCTGTTGATGAAAGAAATTTCAAAAGGGGAAAAAAGAGTAAATTTATCGTTGCCTCAGCAGGAATTGTGACTAATTTAATTTTAGGAACATTCTTCTTGTTTATTTACTTATTCATCATAAAATTTTTCCCAGGAATCTTTGAGGTTAAATATTTTGGATATTTATTATTCCAATTTTTAAACATAGTTTATTCACTTAACTTTATGTTAGCATTTTTCAATTTGCTTCCAATCTATCCGCTTGATGGTTTTAAAATTTGTGAAAGTTTTTGCAGATATGACAGCAAATTTGTAGATTTTATGAGAAGAAATTCTTTTTGGATTTTCTTAATTGTTGCACTTACAGGAATTTATTATTACTTTTATATGTACACAGGTGGAATTTTAGTTGAAGGGCTCACAAAATTATTTGTTTGGATTTTAGGGTTATAGTATGGAAAATATTTCAGAAGAAAAGGTTGAAACAATTGAAATGAATAATCAAAATGAAATGGCTTCAAAAGAGCCTGCTTTTGATATGTCTAAACTTGATAAAAAATCTCTTGAAATATTAGAAGAAACTGAAGAGAATGATTATAAATTTAAACTTCGTGAATTTGAAGGTCCGTTAGATTTGCTGGTGCATTTAATAAAAATTACAAAAATTGATATTCGTGAAATTTTTATTTCAGACATAACAGAACAATATCTTGAAATGATGAAAGAAATTGATGATGTTGATGTTGAAAAGGCGAGTGAGTTTATTGACATGTCGGCAACGCTTCTTGAAATTAAGTCAAAACATTTGCTTCCTAGAGATGATGAAGTTGCTCCAGAAGAAGACCCAGAAGAGAGATTATTTAGACAAATTGAAGAGCATAAGTTGTTCAAAGAACAAACTGAAAAACTTGCAAAAATTGAAGATGTTAACAGTTTCTTTAAAGAGCCAGATAGTTCGGTTGGTGAGTTTAAATATGAACTTCCTGAAAAACTTTCATTAGATTTATTGGTGAAAGCATTTTCCGATCTTATGCAAAAGGTAACAATCAAAGCAGAAGTTGTTCAAGAAAAGAAAATTGTTAAAGATAAGTTTACTGTTGCTCAAAAGATTTCACAAATTAAAGATGTTCTTCTTTCTAAAAAAGAGTTTAGATTTTCAAGTTTATTTGAAGAAGAGCATACAAGAAGTGAAGTGATTAACACATTTTTGGCACTTCTTGAACTTTTAAAAAGGCAATATTTAACCGTTAAGCAAAATGGATTGTTTGATGATATTGATATTGTTAGAAATGATGATATAGATTCAAGACTTACTGAAGAAGTTGGAAATGAATTTGATGGAGAAAAATAATGGAAAATTTAGAAAGCGTTATTGAAAGTGTTGTGTTTGTTGCAGGTGAACCGGTTTTAATTTCAGATTTGTGCTATAAGTTTGAAGTGAAACCAAAAGAGGTTGAAACCGCTGTTAAAAATTTGCAAAAGAAATATAATGAGAAAAGTGGAATAAAATTATTATGTTTTAATAACAAACTTCAATTTTCATCTAATCCTGAAAATGTTGATTATGTTACAGCAGTTTTAAATCCAATTAGACAGAGAAATTTAACAAAAGCAACTCTTGAAACTATTGGAATTATTGCTTACAAACAGCCTGTAACTCGTATGGAAATTGAAGAAGTTCGTGGTGTTAACTCTGACTATGCAATTAATATTTTGCTTGAGCATAAACTTATTGAAATTGTTGGGCATAAAGAAACAGTTGGAAAACCTGCGCTTTTTGGAACAACTGATGAATTTTTGAAAAGATTCAGCATATCAAGTATTGGTGAACTTCCAGACTATAACGAACTTTTGGAAAAGATTCAAAAGATTAAAGAAACATATTCAGATAGTCTTTTCAATAGGTTTGAGCCCGTGCTTCAAGAAAGTGATATGGATAAAAAACTTGAAGAAATTTCAAAAACAGAAACTGTTAAAACTGATGAAGAATTATAAAAGTTAAAACTTATAAATAAAACTAAATAAATCACACAAACTATAAGTATGAAAGAATTGCTTATAGTTTTTTTTATTTTCACGGTAATTATTATGGCGATGGCATTTCCTTTTAAAACAAGAATGATGTTTCACACAAATCTTTTAAATGCAAAAGGGTTTTATAGTTTCAAAATAATGAAATTAAGACTGCTCACCGGCAGATTTTACATTGACAGCGGTGATGGTTTTACGATTGAAAACTCAGCAGACATTTTTTCAAAAAATATCAATAAACCTTTTGTGAAAAATTTAATAAAAGAAATGTGCAAAAAAGTTGATATTAAAAAAGTTGAACTGTTTTTCACAGGAGGTTTTAAAGAAGATTCTTATTCGTCAGCCATTATGTGTGGAGCGGTTTCGTCTGCTGTTCAAACGATATATTCAATGATTTATGAAAAATTTGAAGATGTGAAACTTTATGAAGATGTGAATGTTACATTTGATTCAGACAATATTGATTTAACTTTTGACATAGTTATAAAAATTAGTTTAATAGCAATTCTAAAATCTATTTTTAAGGCAAATAAATTAACAAAACAGGAGGGTTTAAAATGAAGGAAAATGAATATGGAGAAAACAGAATAAAACAGGTAATGACTGAAACAATAAAGAGTATGCGCTCGCTTGTTGATGTTGATATTGTGATTGGAAAACCTATTGAAACAAACAGTTTGCTAACAATCATTCCGCTAACAAAAGTCACAATGGGTTTTGTTTCAGGTGGTGGGGAATATTATTCTGAACTTCGAGAGATAAAAAAGAATAATGAATATCCATTTGCAGGTGGTGCGGGCTCAGGTCTTAATGTTCAGCCGATTGGCTTTTTAGTAGTAAATGAAAAGCAGGTTGATATAATTAAAATTGAAGCAAAATCTGCTATTGAAAAACTTATGGAGGCTGTGCCTGAAGTTGCAAAGTTTATTTCTAAAAATTTTGGTGAAAAGAAACCTGAAAATAATTGATAATAATTGTTTTTATTTACAATAAAATTCATAGTTTAACGGAAATAACTTGATTTTTTTAGAAAAAATTTATACTATTATTATAGACGATTATTGCATGAAATATTGTGATAAATTTTGATTGGTCTGTAAAGGTAGTTATGAGAATTAATAAATATTTAGCAAGCACAGGTCTTGCTTCAAGAAGAAAATGTGAAGAATTTGTGCTTTCTGGTCGTGTAGAGATAAATGGCAAGGTTGAAACAAACCTTGCTTTTGATGTTGCAGAAAATATGGAAGTTAAAGTTGATGGAAAAATTGTTAAAGTTCCTGAAAAATTTACATATTTAATGATGCATAAACCAAAAGGTTATTTAACAACAGTTTCTGATGATAGAAACAGAAAAACAGTTATGGAACTTCTTTCTGCAGAATTTAAACACTTGATGCCGGTTGGAAGGCTTGACTATAATTCAGAAGGATTGCTTCTTTTCACAAATGATGGAGATGTTGCACAAAAAATAATGCGCCCAGCAAGAAAAGTTGTTAAAACTTACTCTGTTAAAGTTGAAGGTGAAGTGACTGAACCTCATGCTCGTGAAATGCAAAAAGGTGTTGAACTTATTGATGGAACAAAATTTAAAGAATGTGTTGTTAAAATTCAGGAAGTTAAAGAAAGAAAAACAAAACTTGAAGTTTCAATCACTGAAGGTAAAAATCGTGAAATTAGAAAGATTTTTGACCATTTTGGATACAATGTTATATTCCTTAAAAGAATTTCAATTGGAACAATTAAACTTGGTGGGCTGACAAGGGGCACTTGCAGGTTGCTAAAACCAAGTGAAATTATGTATTTAAAGTCGTTATAGGTGAGAAATGAAAGTTTGTGTTATTGGTGGTGGTGCATCAGGAATGATGTGTGCAACAATGATTGCAAGAAAAGGTCATGATGTAACACTGTTTGAAAAAAATGAAAAATTAGGAAAGAAGATTTATATAACAGGAAAAGGCAGATGTAATGTCACAAATGCAACAACAGGCAATGAGTTTTTGCAGAATGTTGTAAGTGGAAAAAAGTTTGTGATGGGTGCAATAACAAGATTTAATTCAAATGACACAATGAACTTTTTTGAAGAAGTTGGTGTGCCACTCAAAATTGAAAGGGGAAATAGAGTTTTTCCGGTTAGTGATAAATCAAATGATATTATCAAAGGCTTAGAAAAGGCTATGAATTGGGCTGGCGTGAAAGTCTTTTTAAACTCTAATGTTGAAAGTGTTGTTATTGAAGATTCACTTGCGAAATCAGTTGTTGTTAATGGTGAAAAATATGATTTTGATAGAGTTGTTGTTGCAACGGGTGGAATAAGTTATGCTTCAACGGGTTCAGATGGTGCAGGTTATGAATTTGCAAAGTCTGTTGGGCACACTGTGATTGAACCCGTTCCTGCTCTTTGTGCAATCAAAATTTCCGGAAATGAATGTAAAGAAGTTGAAGGGTTAAGTTTAAAAAATGTGACACTCACTTCAAAAGTTCAAGATAAAATTGTTTATAAAAGTGAAATTGGTGAAATGCTCTTTACCTCAAATGGAATTTCTGGACCAATTGCACTCACAACATCAAGTTATATAAACAGAGTTGATTTTTCAAAATTGAAACTTTATATTGATTTTAAACCAGCGCTTTCAGTTGATGCGTTGCTTCTTAGAATTGATAGAGATATTGCTGATATGAAAGCAAAACAAGTGTCTACGCTTTTAGAAGGGTTGCTTCCAAAATCAATGGTTGCATTATTTTTAAAAAGATTAGATGTTGAAGCATCTATGAAGGCAAACCAATTAAACAGAGAAAAACGCAAAATGCTTGTAAATTTATTAAAAAATTATGAATTATTGCCAGATTCTCTTGAAAATTTTAATCAAGCAGTAGTTACTGCTGGCGGTGTTAATTTGAAAGAAATTAACCCAAAATATATGAAAAGTAAACTTGTGTCAAATCTTTATTTTATTGGCGAAGTTCTTGATATTGATGCACTGACCGGTGGTTTTAATTTGCAACTTGCATTTGCAACTGCTGTAACTTGTGCTAGTGATTTTAATTAAAGGAGAATAGGTATGATATTTGTATTAGCATTTATTGTGTTTAAAATTTACTTAATATTTTATCCAACAAAAGTTATTCATAAAGAAAGGTATGATAGAAAGAAAAAATATATTATTACAAGTAATCATTTTTCTAATTTAGATTCAATTCTTTATGATGCTACATTTTGGAAAAAATTTAGATTTTTAGGTAAAAAAGAATTGTTTAAATCAAAGTTTTCTTCTTGGATTATGAGACAGGTGGGTGTTATTCCTGTTGATAGAGAAAAGGTTGCACCAAGCACATTTAAAGAAATTTTATCAGTGCTTAATAAAAATGGTCAAATTTTTATTTATCCTGAAGGAACGAGAAATAAGCAAGAAGCAGAAGGTATGCAAGACGCAAAAGATGGTGTTATTGTTTTTGCTTCAAAAGGAGAAACTGAAATTCTTCCAATGCTTTTATATAGAAAACCAAAAGCATTTAGAAAAAATTATATTATTATTGGTGAACCAATTCAAATTCAAGGTGAAAACCCAAAAAGACTTACAAAGGAAGAAGTTGAACAAAATTTAGAAAATTACACAAAGAAAATGGAAGAACTTCGAGCAGAATTAAACGCTTATGTTGAAGGAAAGAAACGCCGCAAAAAGAAAGAAAAAATTGAAAAATAAAAAACTTATAAAAGTGGAAAAAGTTTTCCACTTTTATTTTTTTTGTAAAAATATAAAAATTGCAAAATTTTAATAATTTTTGCGTAAAAACTTATAAAAATGCTTAAATTTGGGCTGTTTTTTGTGAAAAAGTATTGTTTTTAAATTTAAAATATGTTATAATATCATTACTAAATTATGAGACCCGAAATAAACATTGGAGGTGCGAATATGAAGAAATTAAAACGAGTTCTTCTTGTTATTGTATCTTTAATTGTTGTTGAGTTTGTGCTTATTGGCTGCATTGTTTCTGGGCTTATTGTTCCAGGTGGAAATGCATCTTCTCAAAGCCAAACAGCAGGTGTCGTTCAAGATAATAATGTTAAAGATTCAAGTGAAAAACAAAAAGAATCTTTTGAAGTAATTAAAGAAACAGAAATTGTTTCATCGGTGCTTTCAATTAAACTTTCAGGTGCATACCTTAATGTTTATAATGAAGCAACAAAAAATTTAACTGATAGTGTTGCTGATAAAAACAAGAAACTTGTTGCTCTTGTTGGTTTGCAAATTTTGCAATCAAAAGTTATTAAATATGAAAATGCACTTCATTTTTATAGTCTAAATTATACAAACAGTGGGGCAGTTCAATCAGCAAAATATTACAGTTTAAAAGATTGCATTGATAGAATTAACGCTGGTCAAAAAATTTACACAGATTGCTTTGGTTTTGTTAGACTTGCACATTCAATTGCTGCTTACTCAATCAATCCAAAGAATCCTGAAAGTGTTGCAGGTCTTAATGGGCTTTATGGTTATAAAGGTTCATATACCGGTGCTTCAATTTCAAGTTTAAACAAACTTGATTGTTCAACTGTGATTTATGACAGATTGACCGGAAGTGGAAGTTCGAAAAATCGTCATGTTGCAATGTTTTTATATTCATATGGAAACTCTGCAGTTTATATGGATCAAGGTGGGGTTTACACAGGAACATTTAAAAATGATTCATATATTTACTATGCAAAATCAAATCCTTATAAATTTAATACATTTAAAAATTATTGTTAAAAAGACAGACAAAAGTTGGTCTTTTTTTGTTTTAATTTTTTGTAATCGGCATAAATTATCTTGAAAATTTTATTAAAAAGTTATACACTTTAGAAAGTGAATAAAATCACAAAATAAAAGTCTAATGCCGATATAACTCAGTTGGTAGAGTAGCAGTCCCGTAAACTGCAAGTCGCGAGTTCGAGCCTCGCTATCGGCTCCATATTTATTTGAAATTTAAAGAGTTGTTTTTAACTCTTTTTTATTTTTGGCAAAACAGGTTAAATTTAATATTAAATTTTTATAAAATGATGTATAATGTGATTATGAAGATTAGAAATGCAGATATTAAAGATTTAAGAGCCATTCAATCATTAAACAATGAATTGTTTGAGTTGGAACTTGCAAATTTTGATGAACATTTGATTAAAGGTTGGTCTTTTTCAAATGAAGGGAAATCTTATTTTGAAAACGCAATCAAGAACTCTTTTGTGATTGTTGCTGAAATTGATAATGCGGTTATTGGGTATTTGCTTGCTGAAGAAGTGAATATTCCTTATTATTCATTTAAAATTGCAGAACTTTCAAACATGTGTGTCAATGAAAAATATCGAAAGCAGGGCATTGGAAAAATGTTATATCAAGAATTTGAAAATCATTTTAAAAAACAAAACATTGAGCATTTTATTGTGACTGCGTCGTTTAAAAATGAAAGTGCAAAAGTGTTTTACAAAAAAATGGGTTTTGTTGAAACTAATTCAACTTTTTCAAAATTTTAATTAAGGTGTGCTATGGAAAAGAAAATTAAAGCATTGATAGATAGAAAACTTGCAAAGGTTTCAAGCAATATTAATAAAGAGTGGTTTTATGAATTTTTTAACTTATTTTTTAAATATGGTTATAAAGGAGAAATAAATTCAGTTGTTGAAGCGTTTTTTAACACTGAAGAAATTAACCGCATTGAAGTTGACCCTCCAATGATTTTGTTGAATACTCCTGCGTCTAAGAAGGCTATGGGGCAGTTAATGGATTATTTAAAAAATAAACTTGATTCACTTTCTGATTATGAGGTTCAAGAATGTTTTGATGATATGGTGGAATATTTTGAAGAAAATATTGATACTGACATTTCAGCAACTTCAAGGTTTGTTAAGTTTACAACGCTTGAATTTAACAAAGATATTAAAATTCATGTTCAAAACGAAGAAAAGTTTTTGAATGATCCGGAAAATAACAATTTATATATTGGTGCGAAACTTGGCGCATTTAATCTTGCTAGCATGAAGGCGAGAAAAATTAAAGACAAAAAAGAAGTTCAGTTTGACCATTTGAAAACTCTTGAAGGGCTTAAAAGACAACATTTAGGGTATATGGTTATGCATAGATTCTTTATGTTTATGAGACAATATATGAAGGGTTATGGTGCAAGAGGTTTTGGAATTTCAAAGAACAATCTTATTGCTCAGCAATTTTATAATCGTTTAGATGGTGTTTTCTTTTCAGCAAAAGATATGCAAATTATTCCATTTCACAAACTTCAAGATTATTCTTATGTGTCTTATGGTGTGTATTATGATAAAGTGAAAATTGCAGAACTTTGCAGAATAATGGACGAACTTGAGCCTGTTGGTTTTAGACATCACATGATAAGGCATTATGATGAAATGCAACTTCATCACCATAAACACAGATGATATATGATTATAAAAACATAACTAAACAAAACTTGAAAAAGAAGAGAAATCTTCTTTTTTTATTTTTCAATTTGTGATAATATAGTGTTATGAATAGAAATTTATTGAAAATTATTGCATTTGTTTCAATGGTTATTGACCATGTTGGATCTTATTTGTTAGATAATAATATTGTTTTTCGAATTATTGGAAGGCTTGCGTTTCCAATCTTTGCGTACTTCATTGCAGAAGGAATGAAATTTACGCGAAACAGAAAGCGTTACATTTTATTATTATTTTTATTTGCTTGCATTTCACAAGTTCCATATATGCTTTTAAGTGAAAGATTTAAATTGAATGTATTGTTTACATTTTTACTTGCAATTTTGTTTATTTTGATTATTGAAAAATTTATGAAAATGGAAAATCAAAAAAATCTTGCAAAAATGATAGGTTTCATGATTTTAATATTGTCAATGTTTATTGCTTGTTTGATTGTTGGTGATGTTTTGCAATATATTGAATATGGCACACTTGGAATCATGCTTGTTGTTGTTTTCTATTTTGCTAAAACACCATTAAATATGATTTTAGCCGCATTAGTATTGATTTTAATGGTGCTAAAAAGATTATTGTTTATGGATTTTTTAATTTCATTAAATAATGTTTTTCAAATTTTTTCGTTAGCATCAATTATTCTTATTGCTGTTTATAATCACAAAAAGGGCAAAATGAATTTGAAATATTTGTTTTATGTTGGGTATCCTGCTCATTTGCTTTTGATTTGGATTATCACTTTGTTTATTTAGTGCATTACAAATATAAAATAACTGTCACTAAGTATATATAAATGTAATTAAAGTTTTTTTAAAGTTGACAAAATTTTACAAATTTAGTATTTAATATATGTATTATAAATTTTAGAAGGTCGAATTATGAAAATTAAAAAAGTGACGAGAATAACATACATTTGGCAGCGTGTTTTAATGGCTGTTGTGTTTATTGTTGGGCTTCTTGGTGTGATTTTAAATGATGACGAATCAGTTAAATCTGAATATTTATTTGTTTGTGCGCAAAGTGCGATGTTTTTGATTGTTTCATTTTTGCCAAACTTCTTGCGTAAATTTGAACTTGATATTCCAGATTTCATTTATATCATATTTATATGTTTCTGTTTAGCGCATTTCTTCTGTGGGGAAATTTTAGGTTTCTTTGTGAAAATTAAGTGGTGGGATTCTGTTCTTCACACATTCTCAGGAATGATAATTGCGTTATTGAGTTTTTCGCTTATCAACTTGCTTAACAAAAACTCAAGTGGTTTCAAACTTAATATTGGATTTGCTGCACTTTTTGCGTTTTCACTAGCAGTTTCAATTGGTGCTCTTTGGGAAATTATTGAATATCTTGCCGATGTTTGGTTTGGAACAAATATGCAAAGAGCATATGTTTCAACAATGAACGGAAGAGGTGCTGCACTTGTTGGGCAGTCTGCTCTTGTTGACACAATGAAAGACTTAATATTAGATTCCATTGGTGCAGGGGTTGTTTGCTTGATTTGTATTTTGGCAGTTTGCAAAAATAAAATCAAAATTGAAGATTTGTCATTTATTAGAAAGAAGAAAAAAGTTGTTGTTATGGACAGCGAAAATATTGAAAATCTAGAGAATAAAGTTTCTAAATCTGCTGAAGAAAATGCTGAAAGTTTAACTCAAGAAAATGATATAGCAGAAGTAGATTCTAAAGATTTAAAACAAGAGCCAATTTCTAAAACTAAAAAATTAGCAAAACAAAAAAAATAAGCAAAATAAAAACTTTCAACAAACAGTTGAAAGTTTTTTTTGTTTTATTAAGTTGTTTTATTAAAGTGCTGCTTGTTGAAGTACTGCTTCAATTTCGGCATCTTTTGCTTCTCGTCTTTTTCTTGCTTCTTTAAAAGATGTGTCAACAACATTAAATTCGCTTCCTTCAAAGTATTGATTTGAAAGCAATCCATTTCCAAAAATAAGCATAAACTCCATAACACTTGATGTCATAACTCTTCCAAAAACGCTGGTGTCAACAAAGTGTTGATACATTCCATATCCCAAGTCACCATAAACAGTTAAAAAATAATTTCTAACTTGCTCTAAGCCTGCAGGTGTTAGTTTTATTGCAACAATATCGTTTAAGTCTATTGTTTGTTGTTCGTTATTCATAAATCCTCCGGTTGGTAAATTTTACTATTTCATTCTAGCATAACTGATTTATGATTATAAATTAATTTTTGATAGTTTCAAATATGTATTTTTTATGTTCGTTATAAAAGAAATTGAATATAAATAAAATTTATAAATGATATTAATTTCATTGTTTATAGGTCTTATTAAGATATAAAATAATAACCGTTGACTGACACTTTATTTTGTGGTATAATTTGTGTAATAATGAGGCGAAAAATGAGATATCTTTATAACACAGATGTTAAATCAATTAATCAAACTGATAGTGGTGATATGTTTATTGTCACTATGGTTGATGCTGCAGAAAAATATTCAAAAACACTTATGGATAATCTTGGCAGAATTTGTGATTTTTCATATCAAGATATTGAAAAGAGATTGTTTGATGAATTTTTCGAGGCTAAAATTGACACATTTGATTATGCAATAATTGATAAAACCGGCAGAGAGATAATAAGATATAAATATAGAGATGAAGTTTATTCATTCAATGATGGCATTGCTGTTTTTAAGTCTCATGAAGCAAATAGAAGTTATTTTTTGTCTGAAAGCGGTGAACTTTTGGGGCAGGAATTTGAAGATGTTGAAGGTTTCTTTAATGGCACAGGTTCAGTTAAACTTTTAAATGGAAAATATGTTTTGGTTGATAGAGAAATGAAAATTATCAGCCCTGAGTTTGACTATGTTGCTCCATTTATAAATGAAAAATATACCTATGCAGAAATTCAAGGCAAAACTTGCATTATTGATAGAAATTTCAATGTTGTTAGTGACAAAATTGTTGACAAAAATGGAAATGAAGAGCCATATTCAATCATTTTTGATATTGATGATAATGACATTATTATTCATCAAAAGAAATTTGCAGACGGCAAAACAAGATATTGTTATGCTTCCATTGATGGAAAACAACTTGGTGAGTATCACTCAATGGTTGCAGGGTTTTCAGACGGAATCAGCAGAGTGTTTGATGAAAATGTTAAGGGCTCAAGATATGTTGACCTTTCTGGTGAATATATAACAGAAAATGCATATATCAACTGTGGAAATTTCCATGAAGGTTTTGCGGTTGTTGGGGCATTTGATAAAAATGGAGAGTTTATTTTTGCATTTTTAAAGAAAGATGGAACTCTTGCAAAATTTGATATTCCAAAGGCGAAACAAGAAGCCGGTTTTGATGGTGTTTGGTTTCCTTTTGCAAGTGATTTTTCTGAAGGTGCAGGGCTTGTTATGTTTGACGGGAACAGAAGATATCCGGTCACTCATGATGGAAAGGTTTTAAAAGGTTCAATGCTTTTAGAATCTAGACATTCAGGTTTTGCAAGTTATCAAACAAAGAGCAAAAAGCGTTCGTTTGTTGATTCGCAAAATCAATCATTTAAAACAGAGTTTGATTCGGTTGGTAATTTTAAAAAGAACCTTGCTGTGGTTAGCATTGATGGAAAGGCCGATGCTGTGAGCGTGAGTGAAATTTTGCTTTCAAAAATCAGTCAAATTGCTGAAGAGATTGAGAAAAACCCAAAATATATAATTATGCTTCCAAAAGAAGTGTTTAAAGACAGGGTGTTGGTTTTGAGTTTGTTAGACCTTGCGGAAGAAGTTGCAATGGCTCAAAACAATGTTGATTATCTTGCAGCAAAAGAAAGAATACGCAAAAATATTTTGTCGCAAGTTGAAGAAAGTTCAAAAGGCAAAAATGGTTTAGGGGAATAGTTTGTGATTAAGACAAAAGTTTATGATAATGGTTTAAGATTATGTCACGACAAAAATGATAAAAATGTTGTGGCTGTGAATATTTTATTTAATGTTGGCTCAGCAAATGAAACAGAAAAAGAGCAAGGTTATTCGCATTTTATCGAGCATTTGCTTTTTAAAAGTTCAGAAAATTATTCAACAATGGAGATTATGGATAAACTAAGTTACTATGGTGCTGATTTTAATGCATACACTTCAAGAATGGTAACAAGATATATTTTCAAATGTTTGAAAGAAAATTTTGAAAACTGTTTTGAAATTTATGCTGATATGATTATTCGTCCAAAGTTTGACACAGAAGAAATTGATAAAGAGCGAAATGTTGTTATTGAAGAAATGAAAAAGTGCGATGATGACCCTGTTGAAGTGCTTTATCGAACTGTTATG
>JAFQBZ010000173.1 GCA_017399515.1 Clostridia bacterium
ACATGTGGTTGTCGCATTCCAGGTTTGTAAGGGATTAATTTATGTCTGCAATTAAACCCAAGCAACCCATTCTTCCAGGTTCTGCCTGCCTTTGTTGTTACAAATACATCTGTTGCCTGTTTTAATGGATAAATTGTTTTGCCATCTGTTGTCATGCCTGACTTGTTGCTTAAACTCAACACCTTACCCTGCCATTTTGCACATCTTGCAGAACAGTTTGCATGACTGCTTACAATAACCAGGTCAGTTTGTTGTTTTAATCTGTCAACCATCTGTTCCTGGTCTTCATGTCTTTGCCACATCTCAACCTGACTGTCCAATGGTTGATGTGCAATCTTGGTTGTTGGATAACTATCTGCAAGATTTGAAAGTGTGTTGTTTATAGCATTTGCATTTGTTTTTATTGTCATGTTTATGCTTTTGTTTACCGCCACCTGCAATGACTTCTTTTGAAGGTCTGTAACAGGTGTTTTGCGGTTGTGTATTGCTAAACCTATCAACAATAATGGTTCGCCAAGATGCAGTGAATGGCAAATTGTTTTCCATTGCTTAATTGTGAACTTAATTAAACTTTTCTTCACTCTGTCTTTAACCTGTTTGTCTTTTACTGGTTGTAATTCCTTATCAATCAATGCAGTAACTGTCTTCATCAAGTTTTCTGCCTTAAACACATTAAAAACTGCTTGTTTTATCAAAATTTTAATATCAAGTTCCAGGTCAGCAACAATTTCTTTAATGTTATACATCTTGCCTCCAGGTATTAAAAAAGCAACTATTTGGAAAAACCGAATAATTGCTTTTTGTTTATTTTTCTATTTCAATTTCAGGTGGCGGTGAAATTCTGTCTATTTCATCAAATATTTCATCTTCTGTTGCACCTTCATTCTTGTTTAGGAAGTCCAAGATTTGTTGAATTTTCGCATCATCATCAATAAGAACCAAGAAATAATCATGCAAATCATCACTGTATTTTCTTTCATTTGATAATTTGTGTAATTCTCTTGCCTTTTCACTTAATGTTATTTTTTCAGTTGCCATCTCTTTTCCTCCATTCAAGATTATCAATTAAAACCTTTCTTGTTATAGTAAAATCACCAAAATCTTTGCCATTTTTGTAATAATATTTATAATTTCCATGCAAGATTGCATCTCTTTTAGGTCTATTGCCTTTGTAATTTGCATTTTTTGTGTTTATAGCACTGCAAATTTGTGCATATTCCTGTTTTGGTAGAAAGATTTTAACTCCTGACTTGCTTTCTGTCAATGGTTTTGAAGAATTTGAAGCATTGATTTCATTATATTTTGCGATAACTTCTTCAATGCTCATGTTTTTGGTGTCAATTCCTGCCTTTTTCAGTGTTGAAAATGCTAAACCAATAAAGTTTCCCATGCAAGATTATCCCCTGTCTTTTGCCACAATTTTCATTGCGGTTTCCCTATCACATTTTAATTGTTTTTGCCAAAAGTCAACAGATGCTTCAAATGCCTGTTCACTTTCTTCTTGTGAATAACCATAACTCATCAATTCTTGTATTTTTTCACTGCGGACTTTTTCATAACCAGTATTTGATTTGTATTCAAAAGTTGGTGCAGATTTGACATTGCTTACACCTTCATAACCACCATTGGTTAATGAACCTTTTCATGAAACAAATGCTTTTGCTACA
>JAFQBZ010000002.1 GCA_017399515.1 Clostridia bacterium
AGGATTGCTTGTGCCCCAACGTTGATTTGTGAATTGTTTTGTGTTGATGAAGTAAACATCAGCATAGAAAGGTGATTTTAAACCATAACCCCAACTCATAAGTTGAGTAAAGATTGGCAAGTTGCTAGTTTGAAGTGCATACATACCAGGTCCAAAGATGTCTGCGATTTTACCTTTGTTTAAGAAGATTGCCACTTGTGATGGTCTAACTGTGAGTTTTGAACCATATTGAATTTGGCGTCCGTCCATTGGATATTTATAGACGAGTGTATCTTTTGAGTCATCAACCCACTCAAGAGATTTTAATAAATTTGATTTGATAAAATTAAATAAGCCCATAGTGCCCTCCGTTTTAATTACTTTTATTATATATTTATTATTTTGATTTAGCAAACAATTTTATGGCGTTTTTTTGTTTGTATTAAAATTTTTATATGATATAATTGACTTTGTTAGAGGATTATATGGAAAACACTATTCAAAAAGACGAAATTTTAACAGTTGAAGCAAAGCCAAAGAAAAAACTTAACAGCACAAGTTATGCGCTTCTTACCACTCACGGGTTCAATTATGTGGTTAGCATTTTTGTTAGCACATTTTTAATTTCTTATATTTATAAAATTTCTAATAACTATGTTTTGAACATAGGTCTTTTTTATTGCTTTAACTATCTTACAATGGGTGTTTTTTCGTATATCGTTTCAAGGCTTATTGATAAGACAAACAGGGTGGTGTGTTACCGTGTTGCGATAATAGTTCGTGCACTCTTTATTTTAGCGGTTGTGTTTTTAGGTGAAAAACTTGCTTCACTTGTGATTATTGCCGGTATGCTTCACGGTTTTTCAGAAGCATGGTATTGGTGCAGTTTTAATATAATGAAGAATGAACTGATTCCAAATTCTTGCATGAAGAAATATACAACACTTCAAATTATTGAAAATAAGTCAGTTAACTTTATTGTTCCTATTGTGCTTGGTAAGATTATTGACGCAGAATCATTCAAATCAAGTGCTATTATCATTTTGGTTATGGCAACCATTCAAATTGTGGTTTCTTTCTTTATTAAATCAAGAAGACCAGAAAATTCTGGATTTGACTTAAAATCTTTCTTTGAAAGAGTTAAAAGCACAGATAATCATAAAGAATTGTTTAGAATTTGCTTTATTACTTGTATGCTGTTTGGTGCAACAACACTTATTAGCCCCGTAAACACAATTATTGTTATGCTTACATTTAAGTCAAACTTCTCACTTGGGCTTTTAACAGGTGTGTTTTCTGCAGTGTCAATAATAATGCTTATGATTGCAAAAAGGCTTTCAAAATCAAGAAAGGCAACACCAATTTATATTATTTGCGCAATAGCGTCTTGTGTTGCAACACTTATTGTTGTGCTTGCAACAAACAAAATTTCACTTGTTATTTTTAACTTTATTTATATTGCTTGCAGCACTTTCTATTCATATTATTTCGATTTATATAGAAATGTCATTTTGAAAGAACTTGATATGTATAGTGATATTGCAGAGTATCAAGGTATGATTGAGATTATTCTTGAAGCAAGCAGAACAGTTGGCTTTGCCTTGATGATTTTAACAGGCATCATTGGTGCAAGTTTTGGGGCAGATGGGCTTGTTGTTTCACTTAAGGTGTTCTTTGTTATTGCAATGCTTAACTATATTCTTATTAATCTTGCATTTAACAGGTTTGAAAAGAAACTTGTGAAATATGAAATTATAAAATAGTTATAGTGTTTAGAAAAAACTTTTATAAATATAATTCAAGATAGGAATTGTAATTATTTTGAGAACGATTTATAATATGATAAAATATAATTGTAAATGAAACTAAATTTTGGAGGATTGAGATTTATGGAAATGATTGAAAACAGAATTAATATTAAAAAGGCTGTTATCCTTGCAGGTGGTCTTGGAACTAGATTTTTGCCAGGTGTGCTTGCTGTTGCAAAAGAACTTGTAACTATTGGAACTAAGCCAATTTTAATGTATCAAATGGAAGACTTGGCAAAGGCTGGAATTACTGATATTTTGATTATTGGAAACAAACTTAAAGAAGAAAGTTTTAAAAATTTCATCACTCCATCAGAAGAATATATTGAAAAAATCATTCAAGATGGAAAAAGACCTCTTATGGATGAGTATTATGAATTAATGAATAAGGTTAAAGTTACTTATTTGAACCAATATGAAAAAGAACAAAACATTGATGGAAAGGTTTATGTAAACGAAAATCATGAAATGAGAGGTTCTTCTGGTGCTGTTTACACAGCAAAAAATTGGGCAAATGGTGAGCCATTTATTGTGGTTAACGGTGATGACCTTTGTATTTATCCTGATGGCAAGTCTGCAACACAAGAAGTTGTTGATGTTTTTGCAGCAACCGGCAAAACAGTTGAATATGCAAAAGAAATGCCAAGAGATGTGATTTATAAATATTCTTCAATTGTGTTTGGAAACCCAATTGCTAATGGAAAAGGTTTTGAAATGCTTGATATTGTTGAAAAGCCAGAACCAGGAACAGAACCAAGCAACTTTATGGGTTTTGCAAGATATGCATTTGATGAAAGAGTTTTTGAAGATATTTTAAATTCAAAACCAAGAGCAAATGGGGAATATTGCATTACTGATGTTGTTCAAAAACACGCAAGAGAAGGAAATGGTGCAACCTGCATTTTTGATGGAATTTACTTTGATTGTGGAAGCAAAGAAGGTTATGCACTTGCAAATGCTTATGCTGGGCTTGCTGATCCACACACATTTAATAACACTCGCGCTAGACTTAAAGAACTTGTTGCAATCACTGAAAATCAACATGCAAAAAGAGATTAAAAATCAAAAATAAAAATATATTAAATTTATTTGCCATTTTTATTTCATTGTTATAAAATGAAAGTACCTGAAAACAAGGTAAACTAACATTCAAGGAGCAGAATAATGAAAATTTCAGACGTAAGAGTTCGCATTGTAAAAACAGACAAAAGTAAAATTAAGGCTAGTGCATCAATTACAATCGATGAATGCTTTGTTGTTCATGACATCAAAGTTATCGAAGGTAATGAAGGTTACTTTATTGCAATGCCAAGCAGAAAAACACCAGATGGAGAATTTAAGGATATTGTTCATCCATTAAACACCGAAACAAGAGAAATGATTAAAGAAGTTGTTCTCAAGGCTTTCGATGAAGTTAAGGCTAATGAAACTGAAGAGTAATATTCTTCTCTCATTATAAATGAACGCTTAAGATGTGCTTTTAGCACATCTTTTTTTGTGTAAAATTATTGAGGCTGGGGTTAAATGTGTGTTATAATGAAATTAGAGAGGTTTTTTATGAAACTTTTAACAGAACTTAAAGTGAAAATAGGTTACAATGAGGCTGATATCTTTCAGGCAATTCAAAAGAAATATAATCTTTTTAAAAATGACATTGAAAAATATGAAATTGTTAAAGAAAGTTTAGATTCAAGAAAAAAGCCTGATGTTTTTTATTCTTTAAATGTGGCAGCAGAAGTCAAAAACGCGGCAAAAAAGAAAGTTTTTAAACTTAAAGATGTTCTTGTTAATCACAAGGGATTAGAGTATAAAAAGGTTGATTTTAATGGCAAAAGACCAATCGTTGTTGGGTTTGGACCTGCTGGAATATTTGCTGGTCTTTCACTTGCAGTTGCTGGCTTTAAACCAATCATTTTAGAACAGGGAAAAGAAGTTTTTGAACGCCAAAAAGATGTTGATGAGTTTTGGAATAATCGAAAGTTGAACAAATATTCAAATATTCAGTTTGGCGAAGGTGGTGCAGGCACATTTTCAGATGGAAAACTTGCTTCAAATGTTTCAAATGAATATACAAAACTTGCAATCAATGAATTTATTTTAAATGGTGCTCCAAAAGAGATTTTTTATAGCCATGCTCCACATATTGGAAGTGATAAACTTAAAGAAGTGGTTAAAAATATTCGTGAAAAAATTAAATCACTTGGTGGAGATATTGTTTTTAACACCAAATTTGAAGACTTTGAAATTGACGCAAATGGTGAAATTTCAAGGGTTTATGCCAGAAATGTTGAAGCAGATGAAAAACTTGAGTTTGAAACAAATTCTTTAACGCTTGCAATTGGGCATAGTGCGGTTGACACATATAGGCTGTTAGATAAAAATAAGTTAGATTTGAAGCAAAAGCCATTTGCAATGGGTGTTAGAATTGAGCAACTTCAAGAAGATATAAACTTGTCGCAATATGGAAAGTTAGATGACAAACTTCCAAGTGCAAACTATAAACTTGCTATTCATTTAGAAAATGGAAGAAGTGTGTTTACATTTTGTATGTGTCCAGGTGGTTATGTGGTTGCTTCATCTAGTGAAGAGGGCACGGTTGTTACAAATGGTATGAGTGAGTACGCTCGTGATGGAAAGAATGCAAACTCTGCGGTGCTTGTCAATGTTACGCCAGAAGATTTCGGTTCAAGCAAGCCACTTGCAGGTGTTGAATTTCAACATAAATATGAAAAACTTGCTTTTGAACTTGGTGGAAGAGATTATTCTGCGCCAGCAGAAAAAGTTAAAGATTTTTTAAGTGGAAATGAAAACCCTGATGATAATTTTGAAAAAGTTAAACCAACTTACAGACCAAAAGTAAAGGCGGCAGATCTTTCAAAATGTCTGCCAGATTTTGTGGTTGAAAGTTTAAGGTTGGCACTTCCAAGACTCAACAAAAAAATAGATTCTTTTGCTAAAGATAATAACTTGCTTATTGGTGTTGAGAGCAGGTCAAGCGCCCCTGTTCAAATTGTTCGAGATGAAAATTTTATGACAAAAGTGAAGGGATTGTTTGTTTGCGGTGAAGGTGCTGGATATGCCGGCGGAATCACTTCAAGTGCCGCTGATGGCATTAAATGTGCTGAAAAAGTTATGGATTTTTTAAAAGTTTAAAATTTTAAAAAATCAGTGTAAGTGCTGATAAAATAAGGTGTTATGTTTCGCATAACACCTTTTATTTTTAAGAAAATATATTTAATTTTGCTGTTAACACATTTGTGATTTTAAACATAATGTGTGGTATGAATAATTTAAAATTTGATGATTTGAAAAATAAAAAATTTCACTTTATTGGCATTGGCGGAATTAGTATGAGTGGGCTGGCGTTTATGCTTATGCATAATCAAATTTATGTGCAGGGTTCAGACCTTGCAAAAAATCAAGAAACTGAAAAACTTGAAAAAGCAGGTGTGAAAGTTTTTTATGAGCATAAAAAAGAGAATGTTAAAAATGTAGATATAGTAGTTTATACATCTGCAATAAAAGATGATAATGAAGAATTTGTTGAAGCAAAGCAAAAGGGAAAAATAATTTTAAAGCGGGCAGAACTTATAGGGCTTATTGCAAGGCTTTATAAATATGTTATTGCAATTTCTGGCAGTCATGGAAAAACCACGACAACGGCAATGATTGCAGAAATTTTGATGCAGGCAAATAAAAATCCAACAATTCATATTGGGGGAAACTTAAATTCAATTTCTTCAAGTTATAAACTTGGTGGCAATGAAATTTTTGTGACTGAAGCATGTGAATATAAAGATAATTATTTATACATTTTGCCGGATATTGCAGTTGTTTTAAACATTGATGCTGACCATTTAGATTATTTTAAGAGTTTAGAAGGCGTTAAAGAGTCGTTTTATAAGTTTGTTTGTAATGTGAAAAAGGGTGGAATTTCAATAGTTTCTAAAGATGATGTTAATTCAAAAGATATCGAAATGAACCTAAACTCTGCAACATTTGGGTTTGACAAGGGTGCAGATATTTGTGCTTCAAGGGTAAAAGAGTATAAGCCAGGTTATTATTCATTTGATGTTAGATTTTCAAAATATAAACTTGGAAATATTAAACTTAACATTTTGTGAAAGAAGAACATTTTAAATGCGCTTGC
>JAFQBZ010000016.1 GCA_017399515.1 Clostridia bacterium
AGTGTTGCATCGATTCGGGCTTTTTATCAGTATATGGATAAGAAGGGGCTTGTGCCTGCAGATATTTACATTATTAATACCTGTGCAGTCACAAATGAAGCCGAAAGAAAATCAAGAAATATTATTACTAAACTTTTAAAACTTAATGCACAAGCAGAAATTTATGTTTGCGGCTGTTCTTCAGAAAATAATCCTGATAAATTTAAAAAAGGTGACTATGTTAAGGCTATTGTTGGAAACACCAATAAAGAAAGTTTAGTTCAAGCAATTGAAAGCAATGACCCTGACTTTAAAAATAACAAAAAACAATCACTTGAATCTAGGGTAACATCAAAAACTCGTGCTGACCTTTGGGTTCAAAATGGCTGCAACAACTTTTGCACATATTGTTTGATTCCTTATCTTCGTGGAAGAGAAAAAAGTTTTCCACTTGCTGATGTTGAAAAACAGATTCGTAAACTTGAAAAAGAAGCAAGTGAAATTGTTGTTACAGGAATCAATCTTTCTGCCTATGGAAAAGATATCAAGGGAAGTGATGGCTTGATTGAAATTGCAAGACTGTTTAAAAATAGTCCTTCAAGATTTAGATTCAGTTCACTTGAAGTGAATGTTATTACCGATAAGTTTTTAAGTGAACTTTCTGGCTTTGAAAACTTTTGTCCACACTTCCATTTAAGTTTGCAAAGTGGTTCTAATAACACACTTAAAAATATGAACAGACACTACACAAAAGAAGAATATTTAGACAAGGTTAACCTTATTAGAAAATATTTTCCTTTGGCTGGAATCACAACTGATATCATCATCGGCTTTCCAACAGAAACAGAAGAAGATTTTGTTGAGTCACTTGAATTTGCAAAGGCAGTCAATTTTAGTGAAATGCATATTTTTCCTTATTCAAAAAGAGATGGAACTGTTGCCGCTGGTTTTAAAAATATTGCAACAAATGTTGCTGACCGCGTTCAAAAAATGACAACTCAAGCAAAACAAATGCAACTTGATTTTATTAACAAAAATATTGGTTCAATTCAAGAAGTTATTATTGAAAATCAAAAAAATGGTTATTACCAAGCACACACAAAGAACTTCATTTTGTGCTATATTGAATCAAAAAAAGCGCTTGAACCAAACACTCGTCTTCAAGTTAAGTTATTGGCACCATTTGAAGACGGCGCAAAGGCTGAAATGCTCTAAATGTAAAATATTTAAAAAATCAGCCTTAAAAATACATTTTAATAAAATTCAAATTTCAAGGCATGAATTTGTAAAATTTTATACAAAATTAATTTATTTATACATTTTAACACATTATTTTATTAAAAATTTGACTATTTTGCGATTTTTATAGGAGATGAAATATGGACAAAACAAGACGATATATTGCACCAAAAATTGCAACTTTGCTTCTATGTGCAACACTTTTCACAGCAGGTTTTACTGCTTGCGCACCAGCAAAATCCTCAACTTCTGCAGGTGGGGGAAATCCAGCCCAACAAACAACACAAATTGATTCTAATCAAACAAAGAAGCCTGTTAAAAATGTGTCTTCACTTGCTGAAATTAAACCTACTTTTTCAGACACAACTTGGCACGGTGAAAAGTATGTTAAGATTGATGAGGAATCACTTCTTCAAATCATTCGCGTTGCAATGAAAGACGCTGAAGAGATGTATAAATCAATCGGCAGTTTCAATATGAAACTTGACCCTAAAACACATGAACACACTGACACATTTTACCCTGATTGGATGAATGAATATTTCTTTTTGTCAAGAGCAAAAAAAGAATCTGTTTATATGATTAACTATGTTGGTGAAGCAGTTAACCCACAAGGTCATCGCGCTATGGGAACAATGCAAGTTATTCCTGAATCAATTATTCCAACACTTAATCAATATATGAAAGACACTTATAAATCAAACATTCGATTTGATGACTATGATGTGCTTCCTTCAAGTGCAGATATTAAAAATTACAAAACTTCAAGTGCAGCACGAGAAAACTTAAAACAAAATGTTTACGACGCTGTTTATGTTTCAATTTGCTATGATATTTATAATGCAAAATGCACAGGTCCAAACCATAAAGATTATTATTCAAAGTTTGGTGGCTATGATGAAAGCATTCGTCAAAAAGTTGTTACTGCACTATATTTATTTAAAAGAAATGATGTCATTTCAAGTTTGCAAAATGGCACTTTTAATGAAAAATTTGGAAACTCTCAATATGTGAAAGATATTTTATCATTCCAAAAAGAAGCCAAAAACAACCACGAAAACAGAATTGAGTTTGGAAATTAAACTTGAAATTACAATTTAATTTATTGACAAAGTTTATTTTGTGTGATAAACTTATCCCAGATTTGTGCAAGAGGAGGTGAATATATTATGACAACCGTTAAAGTTGGTGACAACGAAAGCCTTGACAGTGCTCTTAAAAGATGGAAGAGAAAATGTCAAAAAGATGGTATCATTGGTGATATTCGTAAAAAAGAAGCCTATGTTAAACCTTCTGTTGCAAAGAAACTCAAAAGTGAGGCTGCTAGAAAAAGAGCAAGAAAAGGTTAATCGACTAAGAAAAACAAGTGATTCGTCACTTGTTTTTTTTGTTGCAAAATTTTTGTCAAAATATTTTTTGTGTCGAAATTTGTCTTATTTTGCGATTGTGTTTTATTAAAAAATCTTTGTGCTAAAATGGAAAAGATTTTTTAAAAAAGGAGAATAACATAATGTCAAACAGTGCACTGAAATTACTCGCACAAAAAGCAAAGAAAAGATTAAGTTCTGCAGGACAAAGTTTATCAACAGAAAATCATAAACAAAACAACAAATCAACATTTGCATACCTTACAAATGGAACTTATGCAATAGTTGCAAGCAGACAAAGAATTGAAGATGACCCACTTTTCGATAAAGTTAAAAAACTTCTTGAAAAAGGCAATTTGCTAACACCTCTTCAAGAACTCACAAATTACGAAGTTTTCAACACTTTATCTCAAGCAGATAAGGAAAGGTATATTATTGATATTTCAAAGAGATACAACGAAATCAAAGAGTATATTTTAAAAGAAAAATCTAAGTAAAATTGGTGCAGTTGCACCATTTTTTTATTTGCTGTTATATGTGATTTTATGGTAAAATGCTAACGAAGGTATATTATGATAGATAGTGAAATTTTAAAGAACTTAAATGACGAGCAAAAACTTCCTGCGTCAATTATCGACGGACCAATTTTGGTTACTGCTGGGGCTGGAAGTGGAAAAACTCGAATGCTTACACACCGAATTGCCCACATGGTTAAAGAGAAGGGAATTAACCCTAATCACATTATGGCAATCACTTTCACAAACAAAGCCGCAAATGAAATGAAAGAGCGTCTTGAAAAAATGATTGATAACATTCAAGATATGTGGATTTGCACATTCCACGCAATGTGTTCAAGAATACTTCGAAGACACGCTGATGCTCTTGGTTACTCAAAAAGTTTTTCAATTTATGGTGACAGTGAAAAAGAAAGTGTGATTAAAAAAGCAATGAAGGCAAGAAACATTGACCCAGAAGATAAGTCTAACTTAAATGCAAGAACTTTTGGTTGGCATATCTCTAATGCTAAAAATAACTTGATGGGTCCAGATGAATATTCTAAATTTATCAGTGACCCTAAAAAACAAGCAATGATTACCGGCATTTTTAAAGATTATGAAGATGCACTTTTTAAAGCAAATGCACTTGATTTTGATGACCTTCTTGTTAAAACTTATGAACTTTTTGTTAAAAACAGTGACATTTTAGACTATTATCAAACAAGATTTGAATATGTTTTCGTTGATGAGTTTCAAGACACCAATACAGCACAATATAAACTTGTTAAACTTCTTGCAAATAAATATAAAAACATTTTTGCAGTTGGTGATGAAGACCAATGCATTTATTCTTGGCGTGGAGCACAAGTTCAAAATGTTAAACAATTCACAATTGATTTTGAAGGTTGCAAAGTGTTTAAGTTAGAGCAAAACTATCGTTCAACAAAGAAAATTATTGAACTTGCTAACAAAATCATCAAAAACAATACTCATAGAATTGAAAAAAATCTTTGGACTGCAAATGACGGCGGCGCTGAGGTTGAACTTAAACAAACTTATAATGACTATGAAGAAGCCGAATTTATTGCTGAAAAAATTGAATATTTAGTTAAAAATGAAGGCAATAATTACAGTGATTTTTCCATTTTAATGAGAACAAACTCACTTTCACGAAAAGTGGAAGAAAAACTTTTGACATACAACATTCCATACAAGGTATATGGTGGTTTTAAATTCTTCGAAAGAAAAGAAGTTAAAGACACCGCGGCTTATTTATATCTCGTTGCAAACCCAAATGACAGTGAAGCAGTGGCTAGAATGCTTGCATTCCCTAAAAAAGGCATTGGTGATGTGTCAATCACACAAATCATTGAAAGGGCAAAAACTTTTAGTGTTTCTTTGATGGATGTCATCAACAACGCTGAATATTACGGCATTACAGGTGCACTTTCAAGCAAACTTGCATCAGTTCGCGACCTTTTTGCAGACCTTAACACACAAAAAGATGTTATGCCTATTGATGAATTTGTTGAGTATCTAGTTAAACGCGTTGGAATAAAAGAAGCAATCGGTATGAAAACCGAAGAAGATGAAACAAAATGTGCCAATGTTGATGAATTTATTTCATCAGTTAAAAATTATGCTGAACTTAACGAAGGGGCAACCATTGATGAATTTTTGCAATCAATCACACTTATGCGTGATATTGACTCACTTGATGAGGCAGACAATTTCGTTTCACTTATGACCGTTCACGCAGCAAAGGGTCTTGAATTTAACAATGTGTTTATCATTGGTTTGAATGATGGATTGTTTCCACTTTCTCGTGCAGTGAATAGTGCTGACCCAAATGAACTTGAAGAAGAACGCAGACTTATGTATGTTGCTATCACAAGAGCAAAGAAAAGACTATTTTTATCAAGACCAAAAATGAAACTTAATTTTGAATCAGGCAGAACTGAGTATGCTCTTGAATCAAGATTTTTAGTTGAACTTTTTGGTGAACTTAAAAAACTTAACCAAAACGGACAAGTGGCTCGTTCTAACATTTATGACACAGGCTTTGACAGTTTCTTAAATCAATCAGCAAGATCTGAAAGTTTAAGTCAAAAAATGTCTTCAAGAATAAACATTGTGAATGTTGCAGGAAAAGCAAACACACAAACATCATCATCTTCAACTGCTCCTGCAATTTCAACCGCTGATTATAACAAATATAAAAAGGGAACAAAAGTTCGCCATAATCACTTTGGTGACGGAGTTGTAACCCTTGGCGTAACTGACTTTGCAAGTGCGTTTGTAACCATCAATTTTGAAAAGGTTGGAAACAAAACACTTTCATTAAAATACGCAAAATTGGAGATAATTGATTAAAATTTAGCGTAAAAAACAGCAAAATTAATAAAATTTTTTAATTAAGTAGGTTTAATATGGATAATAACACCCTTAATAACTTAATAGAAGAAATGAAAGAACTCACTGCCAAAATCAATAAGGCAAACTATGAATATTATGTTCTTGATGAGC
>JAFQBZ010000174.1 GCA_017399515.1 Clostridia bacterium
GATTCTTCTTTGATATCACTGATTCCTTCAATACGCTTATTTTTGACCATTTCAGCGATTTGTTTAACCATTTCAGCCTTATTCACTTGATAAGGAATTTCGGTTACTACAATTCGTGATTTGCCGTCGTTATCTTCTTCAATTTCGGTTTTTGAACGAATAACCACGCCGCCTTTACCTGTAAGGTATGCTTGACGGAGTGCGTCAGTGCCCATAATCACGCCACCTGTTGGATAATCAGGTGCTGGCATGATTTCCATAATTTCTTCAATTGTGATTTCTGGATTATTAAGCACCGCAATTGTTGCGTTTACAACTTCGTTAAGGTTGTGTGGTGGAATGTTTGTTGCCATTCCCACCGCAATACCGTCTGAACCATTAACAAGAAGGTTTGGGAACCTTGCTGGAAGCACATCTGGTTGTTTCAAGGTTGCGTCGAAGTTTGGTGAGAAATCAACGGTTTCTTTGTCGATATCTCTAAGCATTTCACCTGCAAGTTTAGAAAGTCTTGCTTCGGTGTAACGATAAGCCGCTGGTGGGTCACCGTCAACAGAACCGAAGTTTCCGTGACCTTCAACAAGTGGATAACGAATCGCAAAATCTTGTGCAAGACGCACAAGTGCGCCATAAACTGAACTGTCACCGTGTGGGTGATATTTACCAAGCACATCACCGACAATTCTCGCACATTTTTTATGTGGTTTGTCAGAAGTGATTCCCACTTCGTTCATTGAATATAAAATTCTTCTATGCACAGGCTTCAAGCCGTCCCTAACATCAGGAATGGCTCTTGACACATTAACAGCCATTGCATAAGCAATGAAACTTTTTTTCATTTCGTCATTGATTTCAACAGGATGAATGACTGTGTTGTCAATGATTTGTTCGTGTTCTAAACTATAATCTCTTTTCTTCGCCATATCTATCTCCCCTAAATATCTAAATCTTCAACAAGTTTTGCATTTTCTTCAATAAACTTACGACGAAGTTCTGGAGCATCACCCATTAAAAGAGTGAAAATCTTGTCGGCTTCAATTGCGTCTTTCATTTGAATTTGAATAAGACCACGATGCTCTGGGTTCATTGTGGTATCCCAAAGTTGGTCTTTATCCATTTCACCAAGACCTTTATAACGCTGAACATCAAGACCTTTTGTTCCCATTTCTTGAACTTTTGCTGCCTTTTCTTGTTCGCTGTAACAATATTCAACGCGTTTGCCTTTTTGAAGTTTATAAAGTGGAGGCATTGCTGAATATACATGCCCTGACTCAATAAGCCCCGGCATATAACGATAGAAGAATGTGAGAAGCAAAATTCTAATGTGTGCACCGTCAACATCGGCATCGGTCATACAGATAATTTTGTCATATCTAAGTTTTTCTGGGTCAAATTCCTGCCCAACGCCGCCACCAAACGCGGTTATCATTGCTTTGATTTCTTCGTTTGCAAGCACATGGTTGAGTCTTGCTTTTTCAACATTCAAAATCTTACCACGAAGTGGAAGAATCGCCTGAAATCTACGGTCACGGCATTGTTTTGCTGTTCCACCCGCAGAATCACCCTCAACAATATAAATTTCGCAGAGTTTTGGGTCTTTTTCGGTGCAGTCAGCAAGTTTGCCTGGAAGAGTGGTTGACTCAAGCGCACCTTTTCTTCTTGCCATGCTTCTTGCGGCTTGTGCGGCTTCTCTTGCTTTTTGCGCGGTGACAGACCTTAAAATAATGCTTCTAGCATTGTCTGGATTTTCTTCAAGATATGTTCCAAAGTGTTCAACAACAGCGTTTGAAACTTCGGCAGACATATAACTGTTTCCAAGTTTGGTTTTGGTTTGTCCTTCAAATTGTGGTTCTTGAAGTTTAACTGAAACAACAGCGGTGATACCTTCACGAACATCATCACCTGAAAGTTTGTCTGCGTCTTTTAAAATTTTAAGTTTATGACCATAGTCATTAATAACTTTGTAAAGTGCTTTTTTGAAGCCTTCAATGTGAGTTCCACCTTCGGTTGTGTTGATGTTGTTTGCATAGCCATGAATGATTTCGTTGTAACCATCGTTATATTGGAATGCAATTTCAATTTCACCTGTGCCATCTTTTGATGTGAAATCAATATAGATTGGCTTTTTAAGAATTGTGTTTTTGCCTTCATTAAGTTCGTTAACAAACTCAACAATTCCGCCTTCATAATGGAAGGTTTCTTCTTTGCCGGCTCTTAAGTCTTTTATTGTGATTGTGATTCCTTTGTTTAAGAATGCAAGTTCACGAAGACGCTTACGAATGACATCATAATCAAACACAACAGTTTCAAAAATGGTGTCATCAGGCATAAATGTGACCTTTGTGCCGGTTTCAGTGGTGTCACCAACAACTGCAAGGTCGCGTTGTGGAATGCCCCTGTTATAGGTTTGTTTGTGGATTTTTCCATTTTGCTTAACTTCAACTTCAAGCCATTCTGAAAGTGCGTTAACGCAAGAAAGACCAACACCGTGAAGACCACCTGAAATTTTGTAGCCCCCATCACCGAACTTTCCACCAGCGTGAAGTTTAGTGAGTACAAGTTCAACAGCACTTTTACCTTCTTCTTTGTTGATGCCTGTTGGAATTCCACGACCGTTATCTTGAACGGAACAAGAACCGTCTTTGTTAATCACAACAGAAACGGTGTCACAATATCCAGCGAGTGCTTCGTCGATAGAGTTATCAACGATTTCGCTGATTAAATGGTGCAAGCCATGAGTATCAGTTGAGCCGATATACATGCCCGGTCTTTTTCTAACCGGTTCCAAACCACGAAGCACTGTGATTTGCTCGGCACCATAGTTGTTATTTTCTACTTTAGATAAATCGTCCATATTTCACCCTTTAAATTTATTTTAACACAGCCGTATTATAGCATAAAAAACAGCCTTAAAACAAGCAATTTTGCCCTATATATATAATTATATTATAATATAAATATATTTATGGCGAAAATATGCCATTTTTTTGCCGAATTTTGACCCTTTAAAATAAAAAAGTTACATTTGTAAAATGTTTTACTTTTTTTAATTTTTCGGTATAATGAAATTATCAAGATATAAGGAAACAAAAACATGGCTGAAAATAAAAAACAAGAATCTACTATTGAAAACATAAAAAAAGACATTGACCTTCAAGAACTTAAAGGTCAAGACCCAGAAATTGTTTATCAAACACTTAAAAGTGCTGTTCAAGAAGAAATCACTCCTGAAAAGTGGGACAAGGTTGCTGAAAACTCAACAATCATTAAAGTGGTTATGCCTGAGGAAAATGAAGCCGAACCTTGGAATAAAAAAGATGGTGGCGTTATTAAAGAAAATTTAGATGACGCACTTCGTGCTGCAGCAAACAAGATTTCACAAGGCGAAGACAAACAACAAAACGCAGGCTCTAAACGAATTAAATTCACCGTTCCTTTTGGACCAGGCGAACTTGAATCTTTAAAAGGTCAAGGCGAATCAGCAAAGAATTATATTAGAGAAAAAATCAAAAGTGCTGCTGCTTCAGCGCAAATTGACCTTAGTGAATTAGACAGAGGTCAAAAAGGTCTTAACTTTAAAAATATGGGTTCAAGGTCTGCTTCAATCAAAACAACAGGTCACACCCTTCTTGAGGCACTCACTGAAGTTATTTATGTGAGCGTTGCGCAAGAAATGAATCCTGACCAAGTTAAGGGTGCGTGTGAACACAATATGGGAACAGCATCAAACACAGGAATGCAGGCTGGAAACATGATTGACGACATGATTAATGGAACCGGTGACGAAGTTGAGAAAACACAAGAAGGTTTCACTTTCACTGCTGGTTAATAAATTTAAAATTCGCTATTTACAAATCTAATTTGATGATTTATAATAAAACCATTAAATTTGGAGATGTTTATGGCGAGTTTTTTTATTGAAGATAAATACTTTGAAGCCAAACTTGATGACGGAACGGTGGTTTACACTCGAACAAGATTCATTGTTGAAGCACTTAAGTATTATCGAAACGAATGTTTTAAAATTATTGAAAATGGCGAAAAAACAATTAAAGAAACACCAAGACTTATGGTCGTTGGGTCATTTGAAGATGCCATGAAACGCATTGATAAAATCACTGACACACAAGTGAGAATAAGAAAAGCACACGAACTGATTGATAGAATTGATAAGATTTTCAAAAATCTTGCAAATGGTTCTTCTCAAAGTGGGCCATCAAAATAATTTCACAAAATAAAAGACATAAGGGTTGCTCTTATGTCTTTTTTGTTTTAATGTTTTTATTTTCCAGGTTGTTGTTGTTTTTCCAACTCAATGTTATAACCTTTTTGAATATCTTTCACAAGTGCCACAACCTGTTCTTTGCTTGCCCTATAACCCATTCTTGGACTACCTTCAGGAAAGTTGAATGCATCATAAGTTTTTAAGTTTCTATAAACTTTGCCCGAAAAAAGACCTCTAAATGTTACATTTTTCAAATATTTTTGAATATCAAAACCATCTAATCTTTTAATTTCATCTGGATTATAAATATCTCTGGTTTCTAAGCAATAGAAATTGTTAGCACCATATTCTTTTCCAGTCACAACATCTTTAAAAACAGGAATCTTTCCCTCTTCAGTTTTTTCACCTTCAACAGCAACAATGGTGTTATCTTTTGTTGCCCCAAAATATAATTGATCTAATAAATATGGTTGTTCTGGTGTTGGTTTTCTGTCGATATGTCTTGCACTTTGAACAACACTAATTCTCATTTCCATAATAGTTCTCCTTTTCTGCTGCAATTATAACATTTTTTGTAAATTTAGTCAATTATGAGTTTTTAACTTTTTTTTGAGTTATTTTTGATTTAACAACCCCATTTTTAACGGTGAGTGCCAAATAATCTTCTGCTGGTTTAAATCTAAACATGGTTCCGGTCATAAGCACCTGCCCACCCTCAAATTTGTCATATAATTTCTTTTGCCTTGAAGAATCAAGTTCGCTGAACACATCATCTAACACAAGAATTGGCTTTTCGCCAATTTCTTTTTCAAAAACTTCAATCTCTGCAAGTTTCAAAGCAAGCACAATGCTTCGCTGTTGACCTTGACTTGCAAACACTTTTGCATCTTTTCCATTAAGGGCAAATTTAATGTCATCACGATGAGGACCAACACTTGTGTAACCAAGTTCAATGTCCTTTTCAAAATTGAACTTTAAAGACTTCAAAATTTCGGCTTTAATTTCTTCAGCAGTTTCACCCTGTGCCCCAACATAAATAATGTCAAGGTTATCGGCTTCTTTGGTCATATATTTCATTGTGGCTTTTGCCGGCTCTTTAAGTTTTTCAATAAAGTTCTTTCTGGTTTTAACAATATATCCCGCAACACTTGCAAGTTGCTCATTCCAAATATCAATTTGGTCAGCAAGAAGCGTTTTATCATGCACGGTTTTTAAAAGCCTGTTTCTTTGAAAGAGTATTTTGTTGTATCTTTGCAAAAGATTATAATAAGAGCCTGAAAGTTGCGAAATGTCAGTATCCATAAAATCACGGCGTTCTGCTGGCGATTCACTGACAATTTTAAGGTCGTTTGGTGAGAAATAAACCGCAACCAAACTTCCAAAAATGTCACTCACTTTTTTAACTTCATTTGAGTTGATAAAAAACTTTTTTCCACACTCGCTGTCAATAACACATTTGATTGTCACATCACCATAATTTCTTGAAACACAAACTTCCGCTTCAGTGTGGGTTTCACCCTGCATTTTAAGGTCTTCATCGTGAGCAGTTCGTGGGCTTTTTGAAAGTGCGTTTAGCATAACCGCTTCAACAAGGTTTGTTTTGCCCTGCCCATTTTGACCGGAAATTAAATTTATGCGCGGAGAAAATTCCACAACCGCTTCGTTGTAGTTTCTAAAGTTTTTAAGTTTCACCCATTTAACCTGCATAAACTCTCTCTAAATCAGTTTTTTCTAGTGATATTATACAAATTTCTCAAAAGATTGTCGAGTAAATCTCAAAGTTTCAAGATTTCGTTTGTAACTTTTTAACAAAGTCCAAAGAAACTCCTTGATTTTTAATTTATTAACTTATATAATTAAAAATGAATTATTACACCTTGGAGGTTTCTTTTGGAAAATAACGACTTTATTTCATCAACAAACATTGATATTCTCACTCTTTGGGAAAGCATTAAAGAAGAAATCGTTAAAGAAACTTCTATGTTTGCCTTTGATGTTTGGATTCGAACACTTGATGTGATTGACATTAAAGAGAACACCATTGTTCTTGCAACATCAACAAAAAGTGCTAAAGATATGCTTAACAAAAACTATAAAAAGATTATCACAAACGCTGCAAACAAAGTTTATAAAGCAATCACAAACACTGAAATTGTTGTTAAAGACGACAGAGAGGCAGAAACAACAAAAGAAATTGAAAAAGAACCTGAAACAATAAAAGAGCGTGTTTATGTTGACGAAAACAATCCATCACCTGCAATCGAAAACCCTAGTTTTAAGTTTGACCCAAAATATAATTTCGATAACTTTATTATCGGTTCAAGCAACAAGTTTGCTGCGGCAATCGCAAAAGCAGTTGCTGAAGAACCTGGCAAAAAGGTTAACCCACTCTTTATTTATGGTGGACCTGGTCTTGGAAAGACTCACCTTCTCTACGCGATTGGCAACCATATCACAGAGAACCACCCAGAACTTAATGTTATTTATGTGACAACTTACAAGTTCACTGATGATTTTGTTAACTCACTTCAAACAAAAACCGCATCAAAGTTTAAAGAAACTTATTTGAATGCAGATGTTTTGATTATTGATGACATTCAACACATAATAAAGAAAGAACAAACACAAGAACAGTTCTTCAACATTTTCAATGAACTTCATCAAAAAGGAAAGCAAATCATTATCACTTCTGATAAACAGCCAAAAGAGTTAAACCCACTTGAAGAAAGACTTCGCTCTCGTCTTGAATGGGGTATGCTTGCTGACATCAGCGTTCCTGACATTGAAACAAAAATTGCAATTTTAAACAAGAAGGCACAACAAGAACGCTATAATGTTTCAAGAGAGGTTATTGAATATATCGCTGAACTTTCAACATCAAACATTAGAACAATGGAAGGCTATCTCTCTCGTGCAGTGTTCTATTCTTCGCTTCAAAAAGAAGATATTGTGACCCTTCAAACCGCAAGAGAAGCACTTAAAGACATTGCAAAAGAAGACGAAGAAACCATTGATGCAACAAAAATTATTGATATTGTTTGCAAGTTCTATAATGTTAAAAAAGAAGAACTTCTTGCTAGAAAGAGAACAAAGCAAATTGCCGAAGCAAGACAAATTGCAATGTATTTGATTACCGAATTTATAAACATTCCACTTGAAGCCGTTGGAAACATTTTTGGAAAAGACCACTCAACAGTGCTTTATGCCAAAAGCAAAATTCAAGACGATATTAAAAAATCAAAAAAACTTGATGTTGAAATCAACGACCTCAAAAAAATGATTGAAGGAAAATAAAATTAAAAAATAAATTTAAGGAGAATATTATGAAACTTATTTGCGAAGGATTAGATTTAAGCGACGCAGTGCTCAAAGTTATTCGTGCAACTGCAGTAAGAACAACAAATCCTATCTTGGAAGGAATCAAACTTCATGCAAGTGAAGACACACTTACACTTTCAGCAACTGACCTTGAAATTTCAATTGAAAAGACAATTGCTGCAGATGTTAAAATTCCTGGTGATGTGGTTGTTCCTGGAAAGTTCTTTGCTGACTTTGTTAAGAAACTTTCAAACGAACAAATTGAACTTACACTTACCGACCAAAACACAATCAAAATTAAATATACCGACAGTGAGGGCTATCTTCAATGCCTTTCTGCTGACGAGTTCCCTATCATTCGTGAACTTTCAACACCTGAGAAAATCACAATCAAGAGAACTGACCTTAAAGAACTCATTGAAAAAACAATTTTCTCTGTTGCTGTTGACGATGCTCGTCCAATTTTAAAAGGTTGCCTTTTTGAAATTGAAAACGACACAATGACAGCAGTTGCTCTTGACGGATATCGCCTTGCAATGGTTAAAACAGATGTTAAATGCACATCAAACAAAATGTCTTGCATCATTCCAGCAAGAAGCCTTAATGAAATTTCAAAACTCATTGACGGAAATGATGACTATATCGACATCTTGATTGGTGCAAACCATATGATGATTGATGACGGCTCTGTTAGAATTATCACTCGTCTTTTAGAAGGTGAATTTATTAACTATCACAAAGTTATTCCTGCAAGCAAAACCACAACCATTCTTGTTAGCAAAGCACAACTTGAAGACGGACTTGAAAGAGCCAGCCTTCTTGCCAGAATGGACAAAAATAATCTTGTTAAGTTTGACATTCGTGACAGAATTTTAACACTCACCTCTGCTTCTAACATTGGTAATGTTACAGAAAACATCACAATTTCACTTGATGGAAAAGATTTGCAAATTGCTTTCAACGCAAGATATTTAAGTGACTGTATGCACACAATCACTGACGAATTTATCAAAATGAATTTCACTTCACAAATTGCGCCTTGCACAATTTGTTCTGCTGAAGAAGATAAATATTTATATTTGATTCTTCCTGTTAGAATTGTTGAATAAAGGATATGACTATGAAAAAAATTACTAAAAACGAATTTGCTTGCAATTTAACATTATCATTTGCATTATTTTTCACCGCCGTTCACTTGCTTTTAATTTCATTTAATCTTTTTGGAATCACAAATTTTTCAGTTCCTGAAAACTTCAGTTATGTGACTGCTTACATTTTGTCACTCTGCTGCTTAGCACTTTACATTTTTGGGTTTTCAATTTCAAAATTTAAGAGCATGGTTTTCCCTTCTTGGCTAAGAATAATGTTTTACATCGCATTCTTCCTCTTTACCAACACTTATTACCTTGCAGGGCTTTACCTTAACAAAATTGGGCTTATCATTTTCTATGCTTACATCGCATTCTTAATCAATGTTTTAAGCGTTTCAATTTTCTATAACGCTCAAAAAGATGAAAAGAACAGACTTAAAGCATCAAACAAGTTTATCACTTTTTCAGTGCTTTGCTATTCACTTGCATTTTCAACAATTGTTCAATTTGTGATTTCTGCAGTGAAAGTGCTTTTCTTTAAAGCAGGTTTCTCTTCAACACTTTTATATTTTGTGATTTCAATGTCTGCAATGATTGTGGTTAACATCGCACTCTTTATTGCATTTTACATTTCACTTAAAAAGACCAAAAAGTTCATCAATGCTTGCCTTGTTAAACACATTGTTCGTGTGGTTAAAAAAGTTCCTGTTGAAGAAAATAAATAATATTCACTTAAAAATTTTAAACTCTAGCCGCTGTGCTAGAGTTTTTTATTAATTTTTATTCTTGACAAAACCATAGGCTCTCGTTTATAATATGATAGAAATTATGCCTTTTGGCATTTATCAAAAAATATATAGGAGCAAATTTATTATGAAAAGAACTTATCAACCTAAGAAAAACCATAAAAATAAAGTTCATGGTTTTAGAGCAAAAATGAGAACTAAAGGTGGAAGAAGAGTACTCGCTAGAAGAAGAAACAAAGGTCGCAAAGAACTTATTAGAAAATAATTTGAAGGAATGTTATGCTTAATAAGGTTAACAGATTAAAAAAACGCTATCAGTTTAATTATATTTATAAAAATGGCACTCACCTTTCTTCAAACGCACTTGTGTTATATTTCTTGCCTTCAAAAACAAGAAGTATCAAAGTTGGCTTTGCTGTAACAAAAAAAATTGGAAAAGCAACAGTTCGCAACCTTGTGAAAAGGCGACTTCGTGAAATTGTTAGAAAAAGTTTGCCAAATCTCAAACAAAACTATAATATTATTGTTGTAGCAAGAGAAAATATTTTGAACTTTTCGTTTGATGAATTAAATAATCAATATTCAAACCTTATTAAAAAGGCAGACATTTTGAAAGACAATGAAAAAATTTCTTAAAGTGATTATTAGCATTCCAAAATATATTGCATTATTTCTTGTTGCAATATTTAAGTTTTGCATCTCACCATTTATTCCCCACGCATGCAAATACACACCAACCTGCTCGATTTATGCGAGCAATTGTTTTGCTGAGTGGGGCTTTTTTGTTGGTTTAAAACTCACAGCAAAAAGGCTTGTTAGGTGCAATCCTAAATCAAAAGGTGGCACAGACCCTGTGCCAATCAATCCAAAAAAGAAATATAAATTTTTTATGTAAGGAGATTTTATGAACGCTTTATCGCTTATTGCAGCATCTGCACCAGGTGACCTTTGGTCAAAACTCATTTACTGGATTCAAGGTGCGTTTGGAAATTTCGGTTGGACAATTTTATTCGTTACACTTCTTGTTAAACTTATAATGACTCCACTTGAATTTCTCGTTAAATATTCAAACAAAAAACAAACCCTTGTTCAAAAAAAGTTATCGCCACAAATTGCGAAACTTAAAAAGAAATTTGGTGCAAATCAAGAACAAATCAAAATTCAAACACAAGCACTTTATAAAAGAGAAGGTTTTAAAGCAGGCACAAGTTGCATAATCATGGCAGTGAATATGCTTGTGACAATGCTCGTTTTCTTCACATTCTATTCTTCAATCAAAAAAGTTGCATCTTATGAAATGATTAATCAATATGAAACACTCGAGCAAACTTATGTTGATGAATATGTTTCAACTCTTCGTGAAAAAACCGGTGATGTAACAATCATTGATGAAGAATCAGCAAACGCTTGGATTCAAGCAAACCTTTCAGACTCTAACCTTCCAAATTTCCAAGAAAACGCAAACATCAACTTTGCTGCTAAAGACGAAGCAGAAGCCGCAATGATTGCTCGTTGGGAAACCGCAAAAGAAAGTTGGCTTTGGGTTCAAAACCTTTGGGTTGCTGACGCACCAACTGCCCCACTTCCAACCTATGACAGTCTTGTTTCATCTTCATCAGATGGTGGCTATAATAAATATATCGAAGCAAACATCGACAAAGAAGCATACACGAGAGTTGCAAACTCAATCATTGAAAATTCAGACAGAAAACAA